>JAAYBH010000440.1 GCA_012718935.1 Clostridiales bacterium | reverse complement strand
TGGGATTTCCACAGGGGGATTGTGTTGACGATGGAGGTCTGGATCTTTTCGACCATCAGGCTGTCGTTGTTCTGAATCAGGCGGATCTGCGGCGCCATCTGGATGGAGATCGTCCGGGTCAGCTCCAGGTCGTACAGCTTTTTCTCAAAGCGGTTGATCATATTGGCATAATCGTTGACGGCCTGTGCGTCCTCGGGCTTTCCGGATTCCTCCGCCTTTTTCCGGAGCTCCGGCAGGATGGTATTGTGGCATTCGTTCAGCTTCTCCTTGCCGGCGAGGATGTACATCGTCAGCTCCTTGAAATAGACCTGATTGATCTCATACATCTTGTCCAGCATCGCCGCGTCCTTCAGGAGCGTTACCTGGTGCTTTTCAAGCATTTCGGCAATCTTATCGACGTTGACGGAGGCCTTGTCGTATTCGGCTTTAATCGTCGCAATCTGGTTCTGGAGCCTCCTTCTGAATCCGAACAAGCCCTTTTTTTCGTTTTCGCCGTAATTGAAGCCCTTGAGCTGAACCACAAGGCTGGAGAGCATGTCGCCGACTTCCCCCATGTCCTTCGTGCGGACATTCTCCAGCGTACTCCCCGAAAAATCAGCGATGTTTCTCTGGGACGCCGCGCCATAGGTTAAAATGGCATTTGTGTCTGTGATATCGATCTTTTTCGAGAAATCATGCACCAATTTCTGCTCGGCGTCCGTGAGCATGCTGATGTCAAGCTTGACGGCGGTCACATCCCTTTTCAGCGTCTCGGCATCGGGCGTGACAACCTCGGCTGTCGGGGAACCGCTTGTATTCAAGGTCAGAACGGGGGCGATATCACTGGTGTTTTCAATCATGTCATTTCTTCCTTTCTAAAAGTCGCGGCCGGCGAGGCCTTGTTTCTTCAGCATGGTTTTCAGGACCTCAATATCCGTTTCGATGTCAAGCGCTTCGTTGGCGAAGAGAGCGTCAAGCTGTTTTGTATAGCCCTCGATGGTCATGTCTAGAATATCTTCAATCCGGGTCATCGTACCTTTGACGTTGCTGCCGCCAATATCCAGCCGACCCATCCGCTCGTAAGTATGGAGCAGCTTGATCGTCGTCGGCAGATAGAAGTCGGCAAAATGCTTCACCCGCTTATAATCACCCGGATCATCCCGTAAATGCAGGAATATCTTCTCCGTCACACCAATGACATTATCTGTTTTTTCCTTTACGCCGGGTTCTGTGATTGAATCACGGAGCCGGCTCATCTCACCGATCGCCCGTTTCCCTTCTTCAAGGAGCTTGTCTATATCCGCGTTTCCCGTCGATACGGGTTTCTCCGGCTCTTTTACAAGCTCCGTCTTCCCCGGGAATATCAGCGTCAGCACGACGTAAGCGGCTATTGAAACGCCTGCTAGCAGAATATAATCCGACAGTCTCAGAAGCGGGAATAAGAGACAGTACAACAGCCAAACCGCTGCAAGCCCGTATATGGGGACGACTGATTTTTTCCTGACCTCGCGCACGCGCAACACCTCAACACAGATTTCAGCCTTAATTTGGCAGGACGCTTCATCTCATTTTATGCTCAGCATAACACCGTGTCAAGCCGCATCTGCTTTTTGCCTTCACTACTTCCTGTTCTGCTTGACACGGTTTGATTTAATATATTATAGTATTCCCAGTTCTGTATGCACTTCGGGGCCGCTCCGGCATGATGCCCGCAGCAGCCCCTATATGAAAGCGAGCGGCGCGCCAGCCGCCTAATTAATAGTATGCCATACCGCAGGGCGACGTTCACGGAAAAAGAGGTCTTCAAAAATGGTTAAAATCGCTCCCTCCATCCTCTCGGCTGATTTCACCCGCCTGGGTGAAGAAATCAGGAGTATAAAGGATGCCGATTACCTTCACTTTGACGTCATGGACGGCATATTTGTCCCGAATATATCCATCGGAATCCCGGTTCTTGAATCGGTGAGGAAGATGACGGATATGCTCCTCGACGTCCATCTGATGATTACTAAGCCCATCCGGTTTGTCTCAGACTTTATTGATGCCGGCGCGGATCTCGTCGTTCTGCATGCTGAAGCAGATACGCCCGACAACACGGCGGAAGCCCTGAAAACGATCAGGAGACGCGGCAAAAGGGCCGGATTGTCTATTAAGCCGAAAACTCCGGCGGACATCCTCCTGCCCTTTTGGGAATCGCTGGACCTTGTGCTTGTCATGACGGTTGAACCCGGCTTCGGCGGACAAAAATTCATGACGAATCAGCTTCCGAAAATCACGGCGCTGCGTCAGACGGTCGACAGGTTCGGTTTGAATTGTGAGATCGAGGTCGACGGCGGTATCAACTGCGAAACAGCCGGGCTCTGTATTGAAGCAGGCGCGGATGTGCTTGTCGCCGGCAGCTATGTCTTCGGCGCCCCGGACCGCTCCGCGGCCATTAGAGAACTAAAGCAAGGGGACTGTTCTTCTGCTTGTTCCCATGCTTCACCGAAAGGACCGGCGATATGAGTTTTTTCCCCCCAACCCTTGAGAATCTGACCGAGAAATTTGCTTCACTCCCCGGAATCGGGCAAAAATCAGCCCAGCGGCTGGCTTTTCATATTCTCTCTCTGCCGGACCAGGACGCTGCGGCCTTCGCTGAAGCGATCCTTGAAGCCAAAAGAAGCGTCCATTGCTGCAGCATCTGCCAGAATCTGACAGACAGCGACGTCTGTTTCATCTGCAGCAGCCCGCGCCGTGATGAGCACACTGTATGCGTCGTCTCCGACCCGAAGGCTGTCATTGCCATCGAGCGATCCCGCGAATACAACGGCCTGTTTCACGTCCTGCACGGCGTAATCTCGCCCTTAAACCATGTGGGGCCGGATGATATCAAGATCAAGGAGCTTGTCACCCGTGTCGCCGACGGCAGCATCGAGGAAATTATAATGGCCACGAATCCCGACACCGAAGGCGAGACGACAGCGAAATACATCTCGCGGCTCCTCAAGCCCTTCGGCGTAAAAATCACCCGTCTGGCCTACGGTATACCCGTTGGCTCGAGCCTGGAATTTGCCGACGACGCGACCCTTATGCGCGCTCTTGAGGGACGCCAGGAGTTTTAACGGCAGAATTTAGCTGCAGCCGGTTAGCTTCAGCCGGAATATTTGTTTTGACAACGCAGCAGATTTCATAATATAATGATATAACGTTTAAAATTGGTTATAATAATCAAAAGATGATTCAATACGGCATTATGTACAGAAGTACTTTTTTAAATATCGATCATGCCCGCGTAAGGTCAGAGGAGATTTAACGGTCAAGGCGAATCAGGGCCGAGACTATGAATCCTTTGAGCTCTTGTTTTGCGTGTTCGAGCCTATTACATAACGCAAAATTTATTTATTTTAAGGAGATAATTTCTTTCATGGCAGAAAAACTAAAAATCATTGCGCTTGGCGGTCTCAGTGAGATCGGCAAGAATCTTTACGTCTACGAATTCGGAGGCGATATCCTCATTGTCGACTGCGGCCTTGGTTTTCCCGATGACGAAATGTACGGGGTCGATATCGTTATTCCCGATTTCACTTATCTCGTCAAAAACAAGAGCAAGGTGCGGGCTGTCGTCCTGACGCACGGACATGAGGATCATATCGGCGCTGTCCCCTATCTGCTGCGGGAGCTCAATGTGCCCATATACGCAACGCCGATGACGGCAGGCCTTGTCCAGGTCAAGCTGGCCGAGCACGGGCTTCTGGAAACGACAACGATTCAAACCCTCAGCGCCGGAGAAACCTTTAAGGTCGGCTGCTTCAAGGTCGAATTCATCCATATCAACCACTCCATCCCCGGCGCTGTTGCTCTGGCAATCAAAACCCCTGTAGGTACGATTATCCATACGGGTGATTTTAAAATCGATACAACGCCGATCTCCGGCGGGATGATTGATCTCGCCCGGTTCGGGGAACTCGGCAACAGGGGTGTGCTCGCGCTGTTGGCCGACTCGACGAATGTGGAAAAGTCGGGTTATTCCATGTCCGAAAGAAAGGTCGGTGAGGGTTTTGGCGAGCTTTTCCGCGGCTGCACCCAGCGGATTCTCGTAACAACCTTCGCTTCCAACGTCCACAGGATCCAGCAGGTCATTAACTGCGCGGTCAAATACGGGCGGCGCGTGGCCGTCACCGGCCGGAGCATGGAGAACATCCTGAAGGTGGCCACAGAGCTCGGGTGCATGGAGATACCGAAGGGTGTTCTCATGGAGCTTAACCAGATTAAGAGCATGCCGCCCGAAAAGGTTGTGATCATCACGACGGGCAGCCAGGGTGAAACGATGAGCGCGTTGTACCGCATCGCTTTTTCGGACCACCGCCAGGTGGAGATCAAGCCGGGCGACCGGGTGATCATCTCCGCGTCGGCCATACCGGGCAACGAGAGGTCGGTCAGCCGCGTCGTCGACGAGCTGGTCCGGCGGGGCGCGGAGGTTTTTTACGACAAGTATTCCGATCTCCACGTCTCTGGTCACGCTTATCAGGAAGAGCTGAAGATGATCATGGCCCTCACAAAACCGAAATTCTTCGTCCCGCTCCACGGTGAATACCGGCATCTGAGCGCACACGCCAAAATCGCGCTCCAGATGGGCGTTGACCCGAAAAACATTGTGATATCCGATATCGGTCAGGTCATAGAGCTTACAAGCAGGAGCATCAAGAGGAATGGTTCCGTGCCGTCCGGCAAGGTGTTTGTCGACGGTACGGGCGTCGGCGACGTGGGCGCCGTCGTCCTCCGCGACCGGAAGCATCTGGCCCAGGACGGCATGATCGTCGTCATTGTGAACCTGTCCAGCGAGGACGGCAGCCTCGTTTCCGGCCCGGATATTATCACCAGAGGCTTCATCTATGTCAAGGAGTCCGAGGAAATGATGCGCGATTTGAAAGAGATCGTCGTCTCCGCCCTTGCCCACTGCGCCGAAACAAACATTACCGATTTTGCCACCTTAAAGAGCTGCGTCAAGTCCGACCTTTCCAATTACCTGTACAAAAAGACGAAGCGCAACCCGATGATCCTGCCGGTCATCACGGAAATCTAATACAAAAAGACAAACTGACATATTCGGCCCGATGAGGGCATCGGGCCCTACAACTCTGGCGGAACTCATGTAGGGGCGGCCATCGGCCGTCCATGCATTTTTAATGCATGTGAGGTTTTTATGAACATACAGATATTCGGAAAATCAAAGTGCTTTGATACAAAGAAGGCTGAGCGGTATTTTAAGGAGCGGCGCGTCAAGTTCCAGAGCATCGATTTGTTAAGATACGGCATGAGCCGCGGCGAATTCCAGAGCGTCAAGTCCTCCGTCGGCCTCGACGCAATGATGGACCTTGATTCGAAGGACGCCGACATCCTCAAATACCTGGCGTACGAAGCCGCCAAAGAGGAAAAGCTCATGGAAAACCCCGCCCTCCT
>JAAYBH010000439.1 GCA_012718935.1 Clostridiales bacterium | reverse complement strand
TTATTATAATAATGGATGAATCCAAAGGGGCGGATTGGTATGAAAATCGAGATTGACAGAGAATTAAAGACGCCGGTTTATCTCCAGATCGCAGGGCAGATACGGCGGCAGATTGAGTCGGGTGAGATATCGGCGGGACAGCGGCTGCCGTCGGAGCGGAAGCTCGCGGAGCATCTCGGCGTCAACAGGACGACGGTGTTAAACGCATACGGAGAGCTGAAGGCGGAGGGACTGCTGGGTGCGCATGTGGGCAACGGAACGATCGTGCAGAGCAGCGCAGGAGAAGAAGACAGGGCTGTCCCAACACAAACAGAGCCTGTCTGGAATCAGGTATTCAGTCAATACACGGGCCGGTTTGAGTCGGGACTTGTCAAGGATTTGCTGGCGCTGGCCAGCAGGCCGGACTTCATCTCGTTTGCAACGGGTATCGCCTCGCCCGACAGCGGACCGGCGGAGATACTAAACGGTCTTGAGTCAGCACTGCTTAAGAAGGAAAACACCCGGGCGCTTCTCCACTCGCCAACAGAGGGCTTTTTGTCCCTGCGGCAGGCGATGTGCGGCCTCATGCGGAAGAGAGGCGTCTTTTGTGACCCGGAGGAAGTTATGATGCTGGCGGGTTCCCAGCAGGGAATCGATCTGGCCTCCAGGATATTTCTTGACCCCGGCGACATCGTCGTTTTGGAAGAGCCGACATATTTTCCCGCGATACAGGTTTTCAAAACTATCGGCGCACGCGTCATGACCGTACCGATGGATGAGGACGGGATGAGGGTCGATTTGCTGGAGCAGCTTCTTCACCGGCACAGGCCAAAGCTCATCTACACGATCCCGACACACCACAACCCAACGGGGATTGACATGACGATTGGCAGAAGAAAGCGTCTTGTAGAACTGGCAAAGCGGTACAATGTCATCATCCTTGAGGACGACGCTTACGGCGGAATCGACTTCGAGGAGGGCGGACTGCCGCTTCTGAAGGAGCTGGACGACAGCGGGTTTGTTATATATTTGAGTTCCTTCTCAAAAAATGTCTACTCCGGCCTCCGGATGGGGTGGATAGCTGCAGACAAGAGAATCATCAGGGAATTTTCTGCATGTAAACAGCTGACTGACCTGCATTCCGGCAGCCTGTCCCAATGGCTGGTGGAACGGTTTATTTTATCCGGCGGTCTTGACGCGCATATGAAGAAAATATGCGTCGAATACAGGGTGCGTCGGGATCTCGCGCTCAGCGCGCTGGGCAGATTCGCGCCGAAGGGAGCCGTCTGGAATAATCCGAAGGGCGGCTATTACATCTGGTGTCGCCTGCCGGAAGGCTTATCGGCAGACAGCCTTATTAAAAAGGCCGCCGAATATAAAGTGAGCTTCATCCCCGGCACGCCGTTTTTCAGCTCCGGGTGCGGGGACGACTATATCCGTCTCAATTTCACCTACGCGCCGATAAACAGCATTGAAGAGGGGATTCGGCTCCTGTGCAAGGCCATGAAGGAATTGACAGAGCTGCGGACCCCTGACGCATATGAACATGTTACCGAGGTCACTCCGATTGTTTGACGCCCCTTGCCCCTCCCGACCGGCTGTGTGTTGTTTCAAAACCGTAGGGGCGGACCTTGTGTCCGCCCTGTGTCAGGTATGCAGCGTACACCGGGGAAGGGCAGACACAAGGTCTGCCCCTACGGGTGCGCCTGGCTGTTCTTACATAGATAACGGTTTAATGTATGCATAAAAAAGGGAAGTGATAGTATGACCTACCCATACGCTCAAAGAATGGCCCATCTGAAGGCCTCGGAAATAAGGGAGCTCCTGAAAATAACGGAAATGCCTGACATCATCTCCTTTGCCGGCGGGCTGCCCGCGCCGGAGCTGTTTCCCGTGGAGGAGATCATTGAGGTGTCGCGCCGCGTCCTTCTGGAGGACGGCCGGTCGGCGCTGCAGTATTCGACGACGGAGGGATATGCGCCGCTGCGTGAATGGATCGCCGGACGGCTGAATAAAACAAGGGACACAGCCTTTGACGCGGATAATATTCTCATCACGAACGGCTCCCAGCAGGCGCTGGATTTGACGGGTAAGGTGTTTCTCGATGAGGGCGACACGGTTCTCTGCGAATGCCCAACGTACCTGGCCGCCATCAGTGCCTTCAGGGCTTACGGCTGCCGATTTCAGGAGGTGCCCACCGATGACGGCGGTATGTGTCCCGACGCGCTGGAGGAGTTACTGATCTCGGCCGATCGTGTCAAGCTAATCTATGTTATCCCGGATTTTCAAAACCCGACAGGACGATCATGGAGCCTGGAGCGCCGGAAGCGGCTGTATGAGCTGGCAGAGAAGCATCACGTTGTCGTCATAGAGGACGACCCATATGGCGAGCTC
>JAAYBH010000053.1 GCA_012718935.1 Clostridiales bacterium | reverse complement strand
CTATTTATCTCGCCCTGCGAAAACACCTGCCCGGCCAACATCAACGTCCCCGGCTATCTGCGGCTGATCGCCGCCGGGCGCTTCATGGACGCGTATCACCTCATCCGTCAGGAAAATCCGTTTCCCGCTGTCTGCGGGCGCATCTGCACACACCCCTGCGAGGCCAAATGCCGGCGCGGCTCCATCGACGAGGCGGTGGCCATACGCGAACTGAAACGGTACGTCGCCGATTACGCCTATAAAAACGAACAGCCCTTTACAAAAGATATCGTTTTTCCGAAAAACGGGAAGCGTGTGGCCATCATCGGGGCGGGCTCCTCCGGTCTCACCTGCGGTTACTATCTTGTGCGCATCGGTTATGACGTGGATGTCTATGAGTCCGAGGCCGTGGCGGGCGGCGTGCTGGCCTTCGGCATCCCTGAATACAGGCTGCCGAAAAAAGTTTTGCAGCATGAGATCGACCTGATCACGCAGGCGGGCGTCAACCTCCACCTGAATATCGACGTGGTCAAGGATGTGACCTTCAAGTCCCTGCGGTCCCGTTACGATGCCGTTTATGTGGCCACCGGCGCCCAGTTTCCGGAAAAGGTCAATATTCCCGGCGAAAGCCTGCAGGGCGTCATCCACGGCATCGATTTTCTGAAGAGCGTGAACCTACGAAAAGAGCTCAGGCTCGGGAACACGGTGGCCGTCATCGGCGGCGGCAATACGGCCATCGACTCGGCCAGGACGGCGCTGCGGATGGGCGCCAAAAAGGTCATTGTGCTCTACCGGCGGACAAAGGACGCCATGCCCGCCTATATCGAAGAGGTGAACGACGCTGTCGACGAGGGTATTGAAATCCTTGACCTTGTATCACCCGTGCGGTTTATCGGCGGTAAGAACGGACGGGTCGCAAAAATCGAATGCATCAGAAACAAGCTCGGCGGCTTCAGCGCGGACGGCCGGCGGCGGGCCGAACCCATCGACGGCTCCAACTTCTTCATTGACGTGGACAATATCATCCCGGCAGTCAGTCAGTACTCGGATCTGCCGTTTATCCCGAAAAGCGAAATCGGGATAACGCCCTGGGGAACCTTTATTATTGACAATGACACCATGATGACCACCATGCCCGGCGTTTTCGCGGGCGGCGATGTAGCCCGCGGGCCGGATACCGTCATCCAGGCTATTGCCGACGGGAAAAAGGCGGCCGTCGCCATTGACAGGTATCTGGGCGGCAGCGGTATCCTCAATAAGGGCGCGCCGATCGATATCCCCGATAACTACAGTGATGACGAGGTCGTCGAGCACCCGCGGTTTGGCATGGAGTCCCTGTCCCCCGAAAAACGGAAGGATTGCTTCGATGAGGTCGATTTAGGCTATCATCGGCTCAACGCAATGGCCGAGGCCATGCGCTGCCTGCACTGTGACAGGAGGTCGTAACATGAGAAATATAACAATAAACGGAAGGAAGCTTTCTGTCGGCGATGATTTGACTATTATCGAAGCGGCGAAGCAAAGCGGCATCACCATCCCAAGCCTCTGTTACCTGGAGGGTATCCATCAATTCGGGTCATGCCGGATCTGCGTCGTCGAGGTGGAAGGCGCGAAATCCCTGATGCCGTCCTGCATGACGAAGGTCAGCGAGGGCATGGTCATCCACACGAACTCCCCGCGGGTCCGCCGCGCGCGAAAGGTTCTTTACGAGCTCCTGCTCTCGGACCACTCAAAGGACTGCCTGAGCTGCAAGCGAAACCAGAGCTGCGAGCTGCAGCAGCTTGGCAAAACCCTCGGGGTCGAGGAGACGCGCTTTGAAGGCAAACGCTCCGACTGCACTGTCGATACATCAGTCGCCATCACCAGGGATATTTCCAAATGTGTCCTTTGCCGGAGGTGTGTGACGGCCTGCAGCGAGATCCAGGGGGTCGGGATCATCGGCGCCCAGAAGAGAGGCTTCAACACCGTCATCAGCCCGGCGCTGGGTCTGCCCATGGGTGACGTCAACTGCGCCATGTGCGGACAGTGCACCGTCGTCTGCCCCGTCGGGGCGCTGAAGGAGACGGATTCGATCCAAAAAGTCTGGGCCGCCCTTGGTGACAGGACGAAACGCGTCGTCGTCCAGACGGCGCCCGCGG
>JAAYBH010000438.1 GCA_012718935.1 Clostridiales bacterium | reverse complement strand
GGGAATCGGTATGGACGATGTGCCTGACCATGTCTATGACAGCGGGCGCGTACTCGGCTAAGGGCAGGATGATATGGTCTTCACGCGCCATGTCGAATGCTTCGCGGAGGGCGGCGCAGCCTGACTCCATGCCGTAAAGAGGATATTTTGCCGCTGCTCTGAAAGTCTGATTGTGCAAAAAGCCGAACTGGTTGTGGAAGGTGGCGATATTGCGCGCAAAGTCATCAGTGAGCATTTCGAGTTTGATGTAATTCTTTGAGAGCAGAAGTGCCTTGCCGTAGACAATATAGTTAAAGCCCAGGCCCTCGTTAAAAAAGTGGGCGCAGGACATATCGCCGGTTTGCAGCCACCGGGGAATGTTGTCGATTCGGGTGAGACAGCCGTTAACGTATCCTTCCACCATTTCGAGCCCGGTGTTGTAATAGATGTTTTTCGCCTGCGCCACATCATGTCTTAGCTGCCGCAGTAGTTCCGATGCTTCGCCGGTCTTCCCCTGATAGATATACAGCCTGATTAAGGTAAAATAAGCGCAGATCACTATGCTTATCTGTTCTTTTGTCTGTGCTTTGTAAATGGCTTTGAAGGCATTTAGCTCCGCCGCCTGCCAGTCGCCGGTTTCCAGCGCGTATTCTGCCAGAGCCACATAGTCGCAGCCGGTGCCGCAGCCGTCGGCCAGCCCGGCAAAAATCGGAAAATCCGACACCATGAGATCCGTGACCTCTTTGAGGCTGCCAGGCTCTCGGTAACAGGTATAGAGCAAGTGGGGAGACGCCAGGGTAAACTCTGCCTCGCGCTTTTGCAGAAAGGAGATATCTCCATCAAGTAAATGCTGTGCCTCCTTTATACAAGCGGCCATTTCCTTCGCATCATTGAACACGATAAAAATTCGGGTGAGGTGAAGCTCAGCTAGGACGCGGTCCCTGCCGTGGGGGATGGAGCTTCCCGCCCGCTCGCAAAACTCCCGCAGTTCATTTAAGCGCGTCACGCCATCCTGAAATGCGTTGGGATCTCCGTTTGTCAAAATGATGGCGATATACTGCAAATAAGCAAGCGGATACTTAAATAGCATCTCGCAGTGTAATGCGGGGAACAGGTCTAAAACGCCGTCAAAATTGGCGGAATCACTCGTGATGGTATCCTCGTTGTCCAGCAGCGCGAGGATGCGCTCCTTCTCACCCGCACGGAAGAGATAGCCGTATGCGGTTCTATATTCCCTTCGTGCGAGGTGCCATTCGCCAAGCCTCCGATAGAGTGCGGCACTTTCTTCTTTATCCTTCTGCTTACCCCGAAGGAAGTCCAGCAGCACGTTGTGGATTATATAGACCCCAGCCGCCTCGTCGAATGCAATAAATGCGTTTTCACGGCGCAGCTTTAAAAGGATTTCTTCTGATTTTTCTTCCTGTGTTATGAACACGGCCTTCTTCGCTGTAAAGCTGTTCATCACGGAAAGACGCAACAGAAACCTTTGAATGTGCTCGTCGTAGGAATTATAGAGTACCTTCTCCACCAGCTCGTTTATAGCACCGTTTCGGTCTATAGAGATACCCCGTTCCATTCCGAGTATAATCAGATAAATCAGAGAAATCCAACCGCTTGTGTAATCACCAATTTTCCTTATCTCGCTCTCGTCAGCCGTAAAGCCTATCAGAGCGCAGTAATCCCTAATCTCACTGTCGGTAAACCGCAGCATGTTTTGAGATATGACATTGCACAGCCCCTTTATGTAAAGCTCAGAAATGTCAAGATTTGTCGTATCGCGGGTCAGGATGACAATGTGAAAATCGTCCGGCATCTCCATAACAAAGCGCCTGAAAAGAGCAGTTATCCTCATACTTTTTGTAAGGTGAAAATCGTCGACGACAAGAGTGGTATTGGGTTTGTAATCCATCTCATTGAGGATGGAAATAGCCGCTGCTGTCTGCGGCGTATCGGAAGGAACGCCGAGCTTTTGCAGGCCGATCCCCGCCGCCTCGTCAAATTTGCTGATTTCGGCTGAGAGCCTTTCCCAAAACCACGATGCCGTGTCATCTTCGGATAAAAAGGAAGTCCATATGACAGGAGTGCCTTTAGAAGTAAGAAATTCACGTACTGCCGTGGTTTTACCAAAGCCTATAGGGGCCTCTACAAT
>JAAYBH010000052.1 GCA_012718935.1 Clostridiales bacterium | reverse complement strand
GTATTCAGGGATGCCGAAGGCCAGCACGCCGCCCGCCACGGCCTCGGACTCATAGACATCCACGTCATAACCGATGCGCACAAGATAATAACCGCAGGTGAGACCGGAGGAACCCGCCCCGATGATGGCCACACGCTTTCCGTTTTTTGGAAAAACGATATCCTTTTCAAACGGCTGTTCATTTTTATAGGCATAATCGGCGACGTACCGTTTCAGTTCACGTATGGCCACCGCCTCGTCGATGGAGCCGCGCCGGCATTTGGCCTCGCAGGGGTGTGTGCAGATGCGCCCGCAGACGGCGGGAAACGGATTTTCCTGACGGATGAGGTGATACGCGTCCATGAAGCGCCCGGCGGCGATCAGCCGCAGATAGCCGGGGACGTTGATGTTGGCCGGGCAGGTGTTTTCGCAGGGGGATATAAAGAGCTGGGAGCAGACGCCGGCCCGGCAGTATTTGTTTTTGATATGCTCCTCGTACTCGTCGCGGAAATACTTGACGGTGCTCAGGATCGGGTTCGGTGCCGTCTGGCCGAGGCCGCACATGGCGGTGTCCTTGATCGTCTCGCCCAGCTCGACAAGCAGCCCGATGTCCTCGTCGGTGCCCTCGCCCCTGGTGATGCGCTCCAGGATCTCCAGCATCCGTGTGGTGCCGGTCCGGCAGGCGTTGCATTTCCCGCAGGACTCTTCCTTGATGAAGTCCATGAAGTATCTGGCCGTATCTACCATGCACGTGTCCTCGTTCATGATAATGAGACCGCCGGAGCCCATAATGGAGCCGGCTTCCGCCAGATGCTCGTAATCCATAGGAATATTAAGATTATCCAGTGTGATGCAGCCGCCGGACGGTCCGCCGGTCTGGGCCGATTTGTATTTCTTCTCCTTCGGAATTCCGGCGCCGATGGAAAACACGATGTCACCCAGGGGGATGCCCATCGGGACCTCCACAAGGCCGGTATTATTGATATGGCCTGTCAGGGCGAAAACCTTTGTGCCGGGGCTTTTCTCCGTTCCGTACTGCCGGAACCAACCGGCGCCGTTTAACACGATGGCCGGGATATTTGCCAGTGTTTCCACATTATTGATAATGGAGGGGTATCCAAAAAGGCCTTTCTGGAAGGGGAAGGGGGGCTTCTGCCGGGGCTCGCCGCGTTTTCCTTCCAGGGATTCCATAAGCGCCGTCTCTTCACCGCAGACGAAAGCGCCGGCGCCGATGCGGATCTCAATATCGAAGCTGAAGTCCGTGCCGAAAATATGTTGACCAAGTATGCCGGCATCCTTTGCCTGCCGGATCGCCTCCCGCAGGCGCATCAGCGCGATGGGATACTCCGCCCGGATGTAGACGTACCCCTTGTTTGCGCCGATGGCATACCCGCCCAGCAGCATGCCCTCCAAAACGCTGTGGGGGTCGCCCTCGAAAACGCTTCTGTCCATAAAGGCGCCTGGGTCGCCCTCGTCGGCGTTGCAGATAATGTACTTCTGGCCCTCCGGCGCGTCGTAGCCTGCCTGCCACTTGACGCCCGTGGGGAAACCGGCCCCGCCGCGGCCGCGCAGACCGGAGGCCTTGATGATGTCGATCAGCTCCTGCCGCGTCTTGCTTGTGACCACATCGTACAGGGCGAAGTACCCGTCATTGGCAATATAGGAATCGATCGTCTCCACGTCGATATAGCCGCAGTTACGCAGCGCGATCCGGATCTGCTTCTTGAAAAAGGAGATGTCATCAATGACAGGAACGTTTTTACGCTGGATATGATCATAGAATGTAAACTCCTCGACGGCCTTCCCACCGACGAAATGGCTTTTGACCACCTCCCTGATTTTTTCGGGTGTCATATCCGTATAATATGTTCTATCGGGGTGAACATAAACCACGGGGCCGACGGCGCATGTGCCCATGCAGCCGCGTTTGATGACGGATACCTCTTCCGTTATCCCCCTGGCCTGCAGCTCCGCCCGGAGCGCTTCCTCCACGGCCGCACAGCCTGCTGAAACACAGCCGGTGCCGCCGCATATGTAAGCCAGGTATTTGTACCTGCCCAGCTTCTCCCGGTAATCCTGTTTGATCTTTCGAAGGT
>JAAYBH010000437.1 GCA_012718935.1 Clostridiales bacterium | reverse complement strand
CGGTTCTCCTGCTTTTTCAGAAAGCAGGAGAACCGTCCCCTTGCTTCTCGAGTGGGATTCTCTTTTCACAGGCGCTTTTTTAGTGTATACTGTTCTCTGCTGAGAAACAGATTCTAGAAAGCGTTCTGAAGCCGCTGTGCCTGAAAGGAGGATCGGATATGCCAACGGAAATCTCAATACTGGCGGATGACGATATTACCGCCGCGCTGGAGCAGTGTATAGAAGCGGCATATCCCTCGTTTTCAATCGGATATCGCGCCGGTTCGTATCAGGACTTTCTGGAGCCGTCAATCCGGAACAGATCGAATATTTTCATCCTGCAGGCCAGACAGCCCATCGCCCATTCGGACGACCTGCTTTTCGCGATGCAGAACGCCGGCCTGCCTCCCGTTTATATACTTTTTGAAGTAGCCGAACCGGGACTCATACGGTATTCGACAACGACCGGCACAAACACGCTGGCCGCGACAGTCAGGGAGATATTCCTGACCGCGCTGAAGGACAGGTTTACCTGCCGGCATATCCGGTATCAAACGATGCTCCTTAATGAGGACGACTTGCCGAGTGAGGAGGCTGTCGGAAGGCACGAGAGCCTCATGGAGATTCTCCGGGGCTGCAACCAGCAGGAATTTCTCACCTACAGGGAAAAATTCGGGCTGAACCTGAAGGACGGCGGCTACTATCTTTTTGTCTGGGAGCTCATGGGCGTTGAGTTCAACGATCACGAGTCTAATAAGTACATCTATAATTTTGTGGGAGAGATGATCCATCGGGAATGCCTTGACACAATAAACAGGTATAACGGCGGGGAAGTGTTTTACGCAACGCCGAATCTCCTTTGCGTCATCCTCAATGACCTGACTATCCGAAGCGAAGCCGGGAAAAGAGCCAAATTCGAAGAATTGATCGGCAGGCTGGCGTATAGCACCGCCAATAAGGTCGCCTGCCGGTACCTGAGCGACCGCGCCGACGATATCAAGGGGCTGCGCCATATCTATGAAAGGTACCAGTCTGAGAAATCACTGGCCTTTTTCAACCGTGATATGACGGTCATACGGCCCTCTCAGATTGAATCCAGGAAAAGGCCTGCGGACATGAGCGAAATCAGCGCGCTGCTCCAGAGAGTGACGAGCTTTCTCCATTACGACCTGATCAATCCGGCACTGGAAAGCGACCTGCACTCCCTGTACTTTGATCTGCTGAAGCCGGCCATGAGCTTTACCCTTTACTATTCAAGCTCCGCGGCCATCTACAATGCCATAGCGGAGATGCAGTATTCTTTGGATGAGATCATACCGGTCGTGAACAACAGCCCGAACCTGCTGCAGTTTTCTTCCATTGAGGAGCAGTATGACACCCTTCTTTCCAGGATCCGGGAACTCCGGTCACAGCTGACACGGACCCAGCGGATGGGAAGTGCCGTTGTGCTCAAGGCAATGAGTTACATCACAAGCAACTATCCGAGGGATATGTCCGTGGCGGACATATCCGGCGCCCTGTTCGTCAGCAAGGTATATCTGAGTCAGGTTTTTAAACGTGAAAAGGGTATGGGCGTCATCAAATATCTGATCAACTACCGAATCGAACAGGCAAAAAAGCTGCTGAGAGAGACGGGCGCCTATGTTTACGAAATATCCGAAAAAGTCGGATTCCATGAATTCAGGCATTTTTCCAGGACCTTCAAGGAGCTGACAGGCTTCTCGCCAACGGAATACAGAAAACAGTTCCGTTCCAAAATGTAGTAATAACAGGTAAAACGCTACGGCATACCGGCCGCAGCGTTTTTTTAACCCTATAAGCTATATAAACAACATACAAAAACACCTGGAGAAAAAAGGCAAATTTGACAAGTAGATATTGAGGAACATAGTATCTGCTACATTTATGTAATTTTACTGCACACTGTGTTTTGGCCTTCTGATGTAATCTCAAATAGGAACCCAAATGAAATGAATTGGTTCGTCGTATTTGAGAGGTGTGAAGGTTCATGGCTGAAAGTCGGACAACAATAAACGAACCGGCCGAAAGCGGATACCGGGTTGATATGCGCGGCATTACAAAAAGCTTTGAGGGCGTCAAGGCGCTTTGTGACGTGCAGCTGCAGGTGAAGCCGGGCGAGATCCACGCGCTGGTGGGTGAAAACGGCGCCGGAAAATCCACTCTGATCCGCGTGCTTTCCGGCGTACATATTCCCGACAGCGGAGAGATCAGGATCAACGGCAGGCCTGTTATTCTGCATGGCCCGAAAGACGGCATTATGGCCGGCGTGTCGGTTATTTATCAGGAATTCGCGCTGGTGCAGCATTTGTCGGTGGCGGAGAACATCCTGCTGGACGAATTCCGCGACAGGAGCTTCGTCAACTGGAAAGCCATGCGCAGAAAGGCAAAGGAATTACTGGAGAACATCGGCTTCGGCAATATTGATGTTACAGCGCGCGTGGGCGACCTGACCGTTGCGTATCAGCAGGTGGTTGAAATCTGCAAGGCGCTGACAAGGAACGCTTCGATCCTTGTGCTCGACGAACCGACTGCCGTTATGACAAACAGGGAAGTGGAACAGTTGTTCAAGCTGCTCCTGAACCTGAGGGAAAAGGGCGTCTCAATTATCTACGTCTCCCACCGTCTGGATGAGATCTTCGAGATATGCGACAGGATCACTGTCCTGAAGGACGGGCAGTATGTCACGACGGTGGATAAAAACGCAATCGATAAGAATCAGCTTGTTTCGCTGATGATCGGGCGTGATCTCAGCAGCTTCTTTCCGCCGCGCAGCTGCGAGATCGGCGAGGTCGTGCTGACAGCGGAGCATATCAGGGCCGGCAATGCCGTCCATGATATCTCCTTTGAGGTTCGGGAAGGGGAAATCCTCGGCCTCAGCGGACTCGTCGGCGCCGGCCGTACCGAATGCATCCGGGCGATCCTCGGTATCGACAAGCTGGACGGCGGCTCCGTCACGCTGTGCGGACGCAGGATCCGGATTGGCTCCGCGAAGGAGGCTTACAAAAGCGGTATCGGCTTTTTGCCGGAGGACCGGAAAAACCAGGGCGTCCTGCTCCGGAGGCCCATTTACCAGAACATCACGCTTTCCTGTCAAAAGGCGATTTCCAGGTTCGGCTGGATCCAGAAGAAGAAGGAAAAGCCGATCGTTGAGAAATATATCGACGAGCTTGCCATAAAGCTTGCTTCACCCCAGAATAATGTGGAGAGCCTGTCGGGCGGAAACCAGCAGAAGGTGGCCATCGCCAAAATGCTGGCCGCCGATTCCAGGGTCCTGTTTCTGGACGAGCCGACGCGGGGTGTCGACGTGGGAGCGAAAATCGAGATATTTAAGATCATCAATGAGCTGGTATCGCGGAAATACGCTGTCGTCATGGTGTCGTCGGAAATGACGGAAATCATTGGCATGTGTGACCGCGCGGTCGTCATCAGGGACGGCCGGAGTGTGGGAGAATTACAGAAGGACGAGCTGACGGAGCTCAACATCATTCATTACGCGATGGGGGTCAAGTCAAATGGAACTGAAGAATAGGGAAAAAGAGGCCGCTGCCGCCAAGAGCGCCATCAGCGTCCGGGGGATGTCGCTGAGTACATTTCTGATACGCTATAACGCTATTATTATTTTGGTACTGCTGGTAGTCGTCGCAGCAAGCCTGTCCGATCTGTTTTTATCGAGAACGAATATTTTCACGCTGCTGCGTCAGCAGGTTCCGTATCTGATCATCGGTATGGGAATGCTGATGGTCGTCATCACAGGCGGTATTGACCTGTCTGTCAGCTCCATAGCGGCGGTGAGCAGCATTATGGTCGCCTACTCGATGACAAAGTGGGGCCTGGCGGCCGGCGGGGCGAATACCTGGGCGACCATCGCAATCGGTGTCGGTATCGGCGCGGTCTTCGGCGCTGTCAACGGATTCCTTGTGGCAAAGCTGCGTATGCCGGCCTTCATCGTCACACTCGCCACCATGTACGCAGGAGAAGGGCTTGCCTACATCATAACGAAGGGCAACACGCTCATGCTTGACAACAAGAGCGGAGGGTATGCCGACCTGGTGGGCTTTTCAACCGGAACGACAATGTTCGGCATCCCTTACGCCGTCATCTTTGCCGCCGTTATCGTGATCATCTTTTATTTCGTCATGAAATACACCACCTTCGGCCGGATGGTCTATGCGATCGGCTCCAATGAATCCGCGGTGCAGCTGGCGGGCATAAACTCCAAAAAGCACCTGTTCTTTGTGTATCTGCTGTCCGGTATTCTGTGCGGCATCGCCGGTGTGATCATCACCGCGCGTTCGGGCAACGCCTCGGCTCTGACGGCCGGCGTTGATTACAATATGTCAACGATCGCCGGCGTTGTTATCGGCGGCGCGAGCCTTATGGGCGGCGAGGGAAAAGTCGTCATGACGGTGATCGGCGTCTTTATTATCGCCATCATCGGAAACATCATGAACCTCATCAATCTGGCGTCTTACCCCCAGATGGTCGTCAAGGCGGCCGTCATTGTCCTGGCTGTCCTGCTGAAGAGTCTGAGCAGCAAAAAACACGGTTAATGGATATTGGGAAGAATCACCTTCCAAATATAATATCATACAGGAGGAATAAAAATGAAGAAAAATTGTAAAACCCTTGCTTTGGTCCTGGCTGTACTGATGCTTGCAGCTTTGCTGACAGGCTGTGCAGGCGGTACGACCACCCCCTCCCCCAGCGCGTCCGCACCCGCTTCGGAAGCCCCCGCCAGCACGGAACCGGGCGGCGCTTCCCCGGCGGAATCCGCTGCGCCGGCAGTCTCCTCGCTGGATAAGCTCCTGTCCATGGAGGATAAGCTTCCCCTCGGAGGTCTGCAGCCGGGTAACCTGGAGAGCCGCGCAGCTGTCAATAAGGCGCTGCCGATGGCTAAGACCAACAGCGACAGCATTACCATCGGCTGGGCCAGCGCCTCCCAGGGCTCCAGCTTCTTTACGGAAATGCTGAAGTCCGCTCAGGAGCGCTGCGACAAATATGGCTATACGCTGAACTATCAGGTCGCCAACTTTGACGTCAATGCGCAGATGACACAGATCGAGAGCTTCCTGACCCAGAAGGTTGACTTCCTGGTCGTCAATGCCGTCGATATCGACGCCACTGTCAGCTATTACGAGCAGGCCGTCGCCCAGGGCATCCCCTGCATCGTTGTGGGACCCACAGCGGCCAAGGCGGAATACCCGCTTGTGACGACCGTCCTCTCCGGCAGCTTCGAATCCGGTTACGTTGTCGGTGAATACATGGCTGAAAAGCTTTACAAGGATTATAACGGCAAAGAGCTCCAGGTTGGCTTTGTAATCAGCCGCGCCGGCGACGCCGACTCCAACAGCCGTCCCTGCGGCTTTGTCAGCGGCTATCTGTTCAAGCAGGCCGAGCTCAACGGCAAGCCTTACGCCTCGAAATGGGACGCCACACTGGATGGCTATACCGCATGGACGGATTGCCGCAACAACGGTACCTCCAAGATTGACGGCATCATGGACCTTGTCGGCTACGCTGCCGCCGGCTCCACAGACGCCAACTCCGGTCAGACGGCTGCCGGCGACCTGCTGACCGCCCACCCGGATATGGACGTCGTCATGTGCGATACGGACTCCCTGTCACCTGGCGTTCTGCAGGAGATGACACAGCATGACATTATCCCCGGCCAGGACATGATGGTCATCTGCGGCGCGGACGCTGCCAAGTACACGTTGGATAACATTAAGGCCGG
>JAAYBH010000436.1 GCA_012718935.1 Clostridiales bacterium | reverse complement strand
GGTCGCCTCCCCGTTCTCGCAGCCGCCGCAGCCCGTCAGGTCGAGCCAGCACTCGTCCATGCCGAACGGCTCGACCCGGTCCGTAAACCGCTGGTAGATCTCCCGCGCGAGCCTTGAATACTTCACGTACTGCCCGTAGGTCGGATGCAGTATAACGAGTTCCGGGCAGGCCCGTTTGGCCTCCCAGTTGGCCATTCCCGTCTTGACGCCCGCTTTTTTGGCCGGCTCCGATTTGGCCAGCACGATCCCGTGGAGCTCCTCCGTCGAGCCGCACACGGCGACCGCCTTGCCGCGCAGCGCGGGATCGAGCATGATCTCCACCGACGCGTAAAAGCCGTTGAGATCGCTGTGCAGTATGGTACGCGTCATGCCGCCGCACCTCCAATTTTGTCCGCCGATATCATCTGCCGGCGGGATCATTTATATATGCTCTTTTTGTTCATTTGTTTCTTCAATTAGTCCCGCCGCCGACGGGAATAATTTTTATAACCGTGAATTGAAAAATGAAACTCCCGGTGCGAGAAAGCGGTTCGTCGGCCAAATTGAGACTACGTGTCGCCGAACATACCGGGATTTTCTGTTTGCTGATGTCACATGCGGGTCGGCTGCACGAGGAAGACGGCCCGTATTTTTGTTGACCAATTATCGCCAAGGCGTTATCCTTGACCGGTCGGCGGCGGGAAGGAGACGCCATGTCGAAGTTTCTTACTTATGAAGATAGAATGAACATTGCCCTCGGTTTGAAAGAACAACTGTCCTTCACCGTTATTGCCGACTCGCTCTGCAAGGACCGGACAGCCATCGCCAAGGAAGTTAAAAAGCATGCCATAGATAAACGTTCGGGTTATTCCGGCTGGCCGTATAACGCCTGCAGGAAACGCGCCGACTGCAGGAAGCAGAAAATATGCCCTGCAGAGAACTGCACACACAAGTCCACTGTGTACTGCAAGCTGTGCAACCGCTGCAATGACTGCTGCAGCGATTTTGTGGAAGAGGTCTGTACCGTAAAAATGAAGCCGCCTTATGTCTGTAACGGCTGCGCCGACTACGGTAAATGCACGCTCAAGAAAAGTGTTTATGACCCTGCGGAAGCACAGCTTGCCGCCATGCGAGCGGTCTCGGAGGCCAGGAGCGGTATCCTTTCCTCCGAGGTTGAGCTAGAGCGCCTCAACGGCATCATCTCGCCTCTGGTAAAGAATGGCCAATCTGTACACCAGATTTACGCAAACCGCAAGGACGAGCTGATGTGCAGCGAACGGACTGTCTACAACTATATTGACGCCAGCCTGTTCGATGTTCGCAGCATCGACCTGCCAAGAAAGGTCCGTTTCCGTCCGCGCTACAAAAAGCCCGAATTTAAGGTGGACAGAGGCTGCCGCATCGGCCGCAATTATGAGGATTTCCTGAAATTCATGGACAAATATCCGGACACCCATATTGTTCAGATGGATTCTCTGATGGGTGCCAGGGGCAGCGGGAAGTGCCTTCTGACAGTGCATTTTGTGGATACGAGTCTGATGCTGGCCTTCCTGCGCGACGCCAACACGTCCCAGTCCGCCATCGATGTGTTCAGCAATCTGTTCGCCGTGCTGAAAAGAAAAAACTTTGAAAAGTTGTTCCCGGTCATCCTGACAGACAATGGCAGCGAATTCTCAAACCCCAGAGCCATCGAATACGGCCCCTGTCAGGACGACCTTCTCCGCACGAGAATCTTTTACTGTGATCCCAGCTCTCCATACCAGAAGGGTTCTCTGGAGGTCAATCACGAGTTGATCCGCCGTGTCATTCCTAAAGGCACTTCTCTCAGCGACCTCACCCAGAGCGATGTCAAGCGCATGATGGACCACATCAATTCCTACAAAAGGAAAAAGCTGAACGACCGTAGCCCATACGATGCGTTCAGCTTCCTTTACGGTGAGGAACTGCTTCAGCTTTTAGGATGTTCACAGGTACCAGCCGAAAACATCATCCTGAAGCCTAGGCTCCTCAAAAAGTAACGTAATTCAGAACACGCCGCCGGCAAAAACAGCTTCATAAATCTCACACAAGGGCGGGATTTTCCGATTGCAAAAGCATTCGACCGAAAGCCGGCCCTGGCTTTGCCATGTCCTTTTACGTTGCTGAACACATTATACTACGCCAATCAAGGCATCTCAACGGGACTTTTCTTTACAAACCGGGATTTTCGATTGCAACGGGGGATTCTAAAATGCAAAACTAGCTTCTCGTTTGCATGTCGGGATTCCTGTCATGCAAACGAGACTCTCGCGCTGCAATTCAGCATAATTTTTATAACTTCCACTTGACAGATGAAGTTTTCCCGTTTATAATGAAATTGTACTTCGTTAACTTCGCTTTTATTATAGC
>JAAYBH010000435.1 GCA_012718935.1 Clostridiales bacterium | reverse complement strand
CCCCCATCCTCCAGACACAAAGGCGGTTGTCTGCGGTTTTTGTAATGAGGAGCCCAGCGTCTTCAAGTAGGCAGATATCAGTGACATATTTGGGATGCATGCCAAGCTGATAGAGCAGCTTAAACTCATTCTTGGCATCATAGACAGAAACCCTGTTGTCATCCGTTCCAATAAATAGGCGGCTGGAGTCGGCGCTGAAGACGAAGCCAACGGAAGTGCTCTGAACGCCATCGGTAAATGTATGGATGACCTCACCAGCGCGCGTATCGACGACATGAAGTCTGAAGGCATTTTCGGCCGCAGTCTTATCATGGCAAAGCAGCAAATTGCCCTTGGCAAGATTGGGGTATAGACCGCGTCTGGGTGAGCCTGTGAAACCCGGTATCGTACGCGTCCTTGCTGTATCGATATCTATGATAACTAATGCACCCGAAAGGCGAACGGCAAAAGCGTTTTCATCTTCAAGTAATAGAAAATCGTTCATATACCTGCCGCCCGGAATGGCGTCAAGCTGATAATTCCTGATTATTTTGCCTGTTTTAATCTCAACCAGCTTGACGGAACCGTCTGTCTTGTTGGAGACGAGCATGCGCTCTCTATCTCTGAATACGCCTATATTATTGGCAACAGGGCTGTAGGTGCGCATCAGCGCGCCGCCCGGAGACGGCATGCAGGGAGATAGCGGACGCAGCCAGGGTCGCCCTTCCTGCTGCAGATATTTAATAGTATTGTCCAGCAGGCAGCGGATTTGTGGAATATCAAATCCCAGAAGCCGTCCGAAAAGCTGTGTGGGTAGCTGGGCCGCGTCTTTCATCAGCGTGCCTGACGCAAGCGAAAGGGCGCTACCAATAAGAGCCATGGCTGTTCTGTCTTCTTTGTCCATCATAGCTTCGGCCAACAGCGCGCAGTTATAGTCCTCGATTACAGCTGTGACATCCATGTTATGTATTCGTAACTCAACAAACCGAAAGTCAAGCAATACTGAGCGCAGCTCCTGAGTCATTCCAGCATGGGAATACTGATAGGCGATCTCAGAAAGATATCTGGGTGCCTCGTGGGAGAGGCCTTCAAAGTATTCTGCGAGATTCCGGTGCCACTCGGTATCCGTTTTTGCCAGGGCGTGGGCGCTCGTATACCGTTTTCGCGCGGCGAGGTAAAAGCTCTCGTAAAAGAAATCAATACGCCCGTCCCGCCTGGCAAGATAGGGGCGAAGCTGACGCAACAGCAGCTGCACCGCATCGTTGGCGGCTTGCCGGTTGTCGGTTATCTTGGCTTTCAGTAACAGATCCGTCAGCTCTTCCGCCGACAATCCGTTTTTCGAATGGGTGAGCCATCCGAAAATATGGGCAACAAGAACATTTGGATCAACAGCTGAATATGCCGGATCATTTTCTATGCGCGCAAGCATGGCCTCGAACGCGGATAGAGGCGTCTGACCGAACCGGAATCGTATTAAATCCCATAGATTTATATGAGATCCGAAAACACGCAGCTCTGAGAGCAAGACCTTTAGGAAGAGCGGATTCGCCGCGCCCTGAGAACTTATGATGGTTTCTATATTGTCCTCATCAAGTTCTTTTAGGTAACGGGATAGATACTGTGTCACAAGATTCGACCGGTCATCCGGCGTTTCAAACGGTCTGACAAGTTCAAAGACCGCCTTGTTCTCCCGCTCAAGTTTTTGAAGCAACGCATCTCCCTTTGTCTCGCCAAGCTTGAAGCTGAAAATCAGTTTAACATTTGGTGGAAGCAGCCAGGGCAGCCAGGTAAGATCGTCGAGGCCGCTGTCAAGCTGGTTCAGCGCGTCGATAAGGATGACCAGTTTTCCGTTTGTGCCGGCGTTTTCCAGAAGGTCGGAGAATTTGTTTTTTATTTCACCGGCGGTCACAGGAAGCGGGGCCTGTATCCTGCCGGCGGCTTTGAGTTCCTGAATTATTGAGCTGAGCAGGCGGTGCAGCGACCAGCTTTCGTCGCTTACTCCCACAAAACGATATACGACCATTACCGTATTGCGAGCAAGGAGTTCTTCTATAAAGTGGGCAAGAAATGAGGTCTTGCCCAAGCCTGGGGCGGCGCAGAGTGTGAACGGGCGACGTTCATCATTATGAACGTATTTTGATATCTCGTTGAAATCTCCGGTACGCGGAATAAATCCTTCGCCGGCCAGTTGAAGAAATTGATCCTGCTGATCAAGCTCTCGCTGCAACGGGGATACTTTTTGGTTGGTTAAATCCGTCCTGTCCGGATATCGTTCATCGATTGCCTGTTTCAGCAATGCTAGCACCGAAGATGCAAGGGGAGCTCCGTCACAGGTGAAATCCGTCAGCCGGCCCTGTGTTATTCCCTGCTTGTCAGAGTCAGCCGCCATACCGGCAACCGCGAGTTCAGGAGTTGATTTTTCGTTATCCCAAAGTGCCAAATAATAAAAAACGGGCCGTCCGCTTTTATGGACAACTCCATCCTTGAAGTGCGCCAGAGCCTCATCAGCAGCCTCCGGGTCCACTTCCCCTTCGTTGGTATAAATATTGCGAACAGTCTGATTGTTTACGTATTTGAGATACTCGGGGCTGCGCAGGAAGAAAAACGCCCGCTCTTGTTCTTGCAGGCCTTCGATGCTTCCGTTAAGCATGGGATCAATGAGGGCGTGGATAATCTCCATCTCCGTGACCGATGCACCCATGTAATTTACTAATTTCGAAAACTTGAGAAAGGTTTCCTCGGAAATATCCTTCGTGCCGGGTATCCATCCACGGCGCTGACCTAAGAAGCACAGGAAGAACGGACGGCATCTATCGATGTTATCAAGGCAGACTTCGACGACTCTTTTGTTCTTCTCAGAATCCGCTTCCGTCACACCCCATCGCAGATCAATGTCCACCAAGTGCAGCTTGCGGGCCTCACACCATTCTGAGAGCTCGGGAAAAACGCGCTTTACAAGATAGTCGCGCTCCGCATGCATATCGTTAAAAGTAGAGCTGATGAAGACGTATACATTCTCCCATTGCAAAGCCCCTACGT
>JAAYBH010000434.1 GCA_012718935.1 Clostridiales bacterium | reverse complement strand
TCGAGGAGGAAGCCCGCAAGCTCGACGGTGTCGAGTTTTTGGCCCAGGGCACGATTTTCCCCGACATTCTCGAGAGCGGTCCTGTTAAAGCGCACCATAACGTGGGTGGTTTGCCTGACGACCTAAAGTTTGAGCTGGTGGAACCGGTGAAGCTCCTTTTCAAGGACGAGGTGCGCGTCGTCGGCAGGGCTCTTGGCCTGCCGGACAGCATGGTTGACCGTCAGCCCTTTCCGGGTCCGGGATTGGGTGTCCGCTGCCTTGGTGCGATCACCCGCGAGAGGCTGGAGGCACTGCGGGAGTCTGATGCGATCCTGCGAGAAGAATTTGAGAAAAACGGGCTCGAGGGCAAGGTCTGGCAGTATTTCACGGTAATCCCCGATTTCAAGTCCACCGGCGTACGCGACGGAAGGCGGAGCTTTGAATGGCCCGTTAT
Organism: Clostridiales bacterium; assembly: GCA_012718935.1. Taxonomy (GTDB): domain Bacteria; phylum Bacillota; class Clostridia; order Oscillospirales; family Oscillospiraceae; genus Sporobacter. The sequence continues at coordinate 7,721 of JAAYBH010000434.1, read as the reverse complement.
CATCCGCGCCGTCAATACCCTTGACGCCATGACCGCCACCGTAGAGGATATCCCCTTCGCGCTGCTGCAGCACATCACCGCCCGCATCACAGCAGAGGTTCCCGGCGTCAACCGCGTTTTGTACGACCTGACGCCGAAACCCACCGGCACCATCGAGTGGGAATAAGCCGATAAATTCGTGCGCCCCTATATATTGAATGTCAATTCAATATATAGGGGCGCTTTTACTATGCAATCAAGAACTAATCCTCAACTTCAAAAGCCATGAATTCCGCCCATTTCGCAAAATCGGCAGAGGGGTCAATGACATCATCGGCCTTTGGGGCATATTGCCTGCTGTTTTTGCAGATGCTGCCGTCGCTGTGAACAGAGACGCGGAGCTCCAGCCTTTCGCCCATATAAAAGTCTGCGTCATACGCATGCGCAGCGTTATCCGCGCACTTGCCGGTTTGCTTGTAGTGCCGCTCCATCAGAAAAACCAGATCATCCATCAGCCAATCCAGCTCCTGACTCGTTTCGCGCTGATGCTCCGCCCTTGTGCCGGATGCGATATCCATAACAACGATGCGGTTAATCAGCGTGGGGCGGATGGTGGTCAGTTTGGTTGTACAGGCGCCCAGCGCCAGACTCAGGGCTAACGCGGTTATGATCACAAAAATTTTTCTCAGCATTTTCCTCACCCTCTCAGCCGAATCATACTTCAAATTTGCTGCTGCGTCAATTTATGTTTAATCTGGCTTGCAAGCTCGTCGCGCTGCACCTGCATGACAATGACGGCACCGGAGACCAGCACCACATTCCCTACGAAGGCAGTATCGACTGGAAAGCGCATCTCGCTTATTTTTTATCCTCGTTTTCGTATACCTGTAAATCCATCATATATCGATTTCAACCGGATTTAACCATTCTCACTATGCATTATGCAGATTTACTGTGGGAATTTACCTTTTGAAAAAGATGGTATTTATTGCATTTTGCACTTGCAATATTTGTTAAACTGTATTATATTTCTATATAGTGTAATATCTTACACGAAACATTGGCAAAGCCGGGGAAATTCGGTGACGCAAAGCTTAGGGCCTAAGACAAAGTCTCGTGGCGAGACTTTGTTATGGCAGCCAGTTGCACATAGATGTCGAATCATCTATTACAGATGGCGATATTGACATCTGTTATAGATGTTAGTAATAGCATCTATTGCAACTGCCGGCCAGCCGGCAGTTGTGTTTTTTAGTGTATCTCATATAAGCAGGAGGATGAATGTGGATATAAATCGCACGCATCACCCGGCAGCGATGTTGGTGGAAAAAACAGAACGCTCTGACCTTGTGAGCGGAAATGAAAATATGGGACAGCGTATCAAGGATACGGCGGATAAGGTAGGAGTATTCGGGACGATCGGTGCGATTATCGTCGGTTTGATACATTGTGATAAGCTGGGCTTTGTTACCGGCCTCTTGTCTGCGAGTGCTCTCACCCTCGCAACCTGCGCGTTTGTCTCGTTATTATACAGCTATGGCGACATGATCAGAATCACTCTGGAGCAGGGCAAAATTCTCAGGAAGCTTGAAGCGGAGCAAAACGATGCGCAGCCACCCCCAACCAGCGAACCGGATATGGAGCCTCAGCCCGATTCCCATGAAACAGCGGCCGGACAGGCGGAGTCTTCAGAGCAACCGGAACCAACCGCTGCAGACATAGGATTATCCGGAGAAGAACCCCCCGATGAGGCGGAGCCTGTTACGGAAAAGGAAACGGCGCCCGAACTGCCCATGGAGGCGCATGCGTATGATAAAACACAGCGCATCGCTCACTTTGCAAGGCGTACGATATCCGGTGTGATTTGCCCGGTTTGTGGAAAATTACAGACACCCGACAATGACTCCTGTTTCCGCTGCAGCTGCAGATTTTACTTTGATGATGAAAGCCAGGACAGAAATAAACACATAGCATAATAAAAGGCCTGAAACAAAGCTTCAGGCCTCAGACCGCCGTATAGGGGGATATGTTCATTTAGCTGCTCTTTGTATTGAGCTTTTTATATATGTTATATATGGTAGGGACGACGAACAGGCACAGCAGAACCAAGGACTCCGGGGAGAATGCCGGTATATATCTGTAATGGAACAGATAGAAATTATACAGGACAAATATCACGGCCGAGCAAGAGTCGATTATAATTTTAGTTCGGAGGGCGGCCTTCTGGTGGTGGGATTGCCTGTAAACAATGAGCAGGCATACAATAAACGGCCCGGCGAGGTTCGTCATGATCAGAGGGTACAGATAAGCCTGGTAACTCATATGTAAGGCTGTGAAATAATTCTTGAGCTCAATATCGGCAATTAGTAGGGCTAAACAAAGGAAATTAACAAGGATATAGACGATATCCGGTTTCTTTTTCATATTGCCCATCTTCCTTTTAATATCAAAATATGTCCTGACGGAAGCGCGAATTCCATAATATAACACATATATTAATACCTGGATATTATTATAACATAAGACCGCCTAAAACCGCAATAGGCAATTGCATAATTTCCAAGCCTGGATTCCTTGATTCGCAAGGTTTCAAGGCTTCTTTCATATTTATTGTCAAGGTCAGGTAATATTATCAATAAAACATACGATAATCAATATAAAATATATATCGAAAAAGACGAAATACTTGACATAAATTGTGAATTTCATATACTAAAAATGATACACAGTCGAAAAAGATCAAAAGAGGTTTTCACTTAATGATCCAAAAAATAAAGAAATACATAACGCTTTTACCGCAGCAAGTGAAGGAAAGCAAATGGGTTTTTGTTCTGACGAAACCTTTTATTCCTTCATTGCTTCTTTTGCTTTTATTAGACGTCGCGGGGTCTCTCATCGGCATTGCTTCCGCAATTGTCTCAAAATATGTTATTGATGCGGCCACATCATCATCTTCGCTGACCGCGAGCGTTATTATCATGATATCCATCACAGCGGCAACGCTGATACTCAACGTCGTCTCTTCGCTCATCACGACGGTTATTAATGAGAAGTACTCGTTTCATATCAGACAGAAAATTTTCGACCGGATCCTGAGGACCGAATGGCTGCAGATAACAAAATATCACAGCGGTGATCTGCTTACCAGACTTAAAAGTGATGTCGGGGCGGTGGCAAGCGGTATTACGAGTGTCGTCCCCTCTGTTATCACGCTTGTCGTTCGCCTCGTTGCGGCATTTTTTACGCTGATGCATTTTGACGCTTCCCTTGCCCTGTTCGCGTTGATTCTCGGTCCGGTTTCCGTGATTGCCAGCTGGGCGCTGGGGCGAAAGCTGAAGAAACTCCAGATAAAGGTTCAGGAAAGCGAATCGAAATACTCGTCGTTTATGCAGGAGAGTATTGAGAACATATTGATTATCAAGACCTTTGTCGCGGAGGAGCGCAGCAGAAACAAACTCCAGGAATTATATAAGGAAAGACTCTTCTGGATACTGAAAAAGAACCGTATGAGTGTTATTGCCAGCGCGGCTGTGGGCTTCTTTTTTTCGTTTGGTTATATTATGGCGTTTATCTGGGGCGCCGTTAAAATATCTCTCGGCCTTATCACCTTCGGAACGATGACATTATTCCTGTCTCTCGTTTCTCAGGTTCAGGGGCCGATTGTCGCCCTGGCTCAAACCATCCCGCAGATCATATCCATCATGGCGTCAGCCGAACGCATCACCGAGATTAATAAACTCGGGTATGAAGAGAAATCGCGTGACAGCATGCATCAGTCTGTTGATCTGGGTATTAGGATTGATCATGTTGATTTCGCTTATTTCGATGAGAAAATTCTGACGAATGCAGATTTATGTATCACGCCGGGGGATACCGTTGCGATCGTCGGACCGTCGGGTATAGGGAAAACGACACTTGTGCGATTGATTATGAATCTCGTGAAACCTCAGCAGGGTACAATCGATATCTTTAATAACGACTCTTCCTTTGCGTGTTCCGGCACGGCGATGAGGGATTATATCGCTTATGTCCCGCAGGGAAACACGCTTTTCAGCGGCCGGATCTCGGATAACCTGCGTATGGGCAAACCGGATGCCACTGAGCAGGAAATGGAGGCGGCGCTCAGAGCTGCCGCCGCGGATTTTGTACTGGAGCTGCCGGAAGGAATCAATACGATTATTGGGGAAAGAGGCCAGCGCCTGTCGGAAGGGCAGGCGCAGCGCGTTGCCATAGCAAGAGCAATTATCAGAAATTCACCGATTTTAATCCTGGACGAGGCCACATCCTCTCTCGACGCGGAAACCGAACTCAGAGTATTGAAATCCATCGGCGCACTCTGGCCGAAGCCGACGTGCATCATTATTACCCACCGGAAATCAATCCTGGCTTTCTGTAACCGCGAGGTTGCGATTGAAAACGGGGCGATGAAAGAAATCGCTTTGGCGCCCTGATATTCACAGAAATTCGTAATTATTACGTAAAATATGAAATATTTGTGTCGATATATATTGATGTGCGAGGAATAATCTGGTAAGATATATTTTAGACCTTTATTGCGATGTTATGTAAACGCCGATTATAGTAAAAACGACCAAACAGCAGATGTTCAGAAGATGTTCAGACGGATAACTTTATTGTGGAGTTGAGCTTGTTTTGGAAAGAACGATGGATTTCGTTAAAATATTGCAGACCCTGATCAGGCGAATCTGGCTGGTTATTGTCGTGACGGTGCTGTTTGGACTGGCTGGATTAGTGTATACACGGGGGAGCGTACCAAACGTATACAGCGCGGAAGCATCCATATATAGTGTTGCCTCCGGTTCATATGCCGCTTCCGTACAGAGCACCTATATCATGAAGGACTATGCGGAGATCGTCGGCAGTAAAAAAGTGGCTGATCGGGTCGTCAATGCTCTGCCGGAATACAACCTGGACGCAAAGCTCGTACAAACAATGGTCAGAACAGGCTTCAGCGAGGATTCAGCGATTTTCTATGTCTACGCTTACTCGAATGATCCTGCGCTGGTCATATCGGTCGCGAACTCCGCGGCGGAGGCCTTTGTGCTTGAAGTCAGCAATATCACCGGTGCAGATAACGTTAAAATCCTTGATGAGGCCGACACGGTTATCGTATCCTACGACGGACAGCGGGAGCAGCTTAAAACAAGACTGCTCTTCCTCGCGGTCGGTTTTTTATTGATTTGCGGGATCATTACTTTAACTGCAATTTTCAGCACCAGGGTGACCAAGGTTGACGACTGTACCCTGAACGGAGAGATCAAGCTGCTTGGCGTTATCCCGAAACACTCGATATGATTCATGAATTTTCCGGAGTTGGAGGATAAGAATGCAGGATACAATGACAGCCGCAGGGCAAAAGGTCCATCTTGAATTATACAGGCATCGGAATTCAATTGTGAACGACGCCTATGACAGGATGGTATCCGGGATACATTTGCATAAGAAGAGCAGCGGGTACAGTACGTTTACGGTGACCGGCTGTGAACCGGGGGCTGGAGCGACAACGATTGCCATCAGTCTTGCGATTTCAATGGCGATTTCAGGCCAAAAGACTGTTCTGGTCGATACGGATATGAAAAAAGGGTCAAATCATAAGCGTCTGAACCAGGAGATTGAATTCGGGTTATCTCATTATTTGACGGGCGAAGCGTCTGCCGATTCAATATTCTGCGACACAAACTACGGAAATCTCAAGTATATCACCTGTGGCCAGGTACATGACAATGCGGTAGAACTCCTGTGTTCAAACAATTTTGACAAACTCATGGCTTATATCAAGGATAATTTTGATATTGCAATTTTTGATTCTCCGTCCCTGAATGCAACCGTTGATGCGAGCATACTGGCCGCCAGGACAGATGCGGTTATACTGGTTGCCGAACAGAATAAGACGACGACAACACAAATCCGGGCCTCAAAACGGGAACTGGACAATGTCGGAGCCAATCTCCTCGGAATCGTTTTGAACCAGGTCGATAAAAAAGAGTATAAAAGATTTCTCAAGCACTACGATTACTATAAAAGGATGGTACCTGATACAAGGAAGAAATAAGGCTCAAAGAAGAGGTTGTCATGTTAAAGATAAAGAAAGATATGAGTAAGATCACACAGCAGGTAATCATGTTTTTATCAGACCTGTTTGCGATTTCTGCTGTAGCGATTTTAGCCCTGCTGCTGCGGTTCGATATGAACTTCTCATTGATTCCTCAGGAATATTTGGAAATGCTCGAAAGCCGGCTGATCGTCATTGTTGCCGTGCACCTTGCCATGCTTCTGATATTCAGGTTATACAGCTGTGTCTGGCAATTTGCAGGCGTCGGGGAGCTGATCCGGATTCTGGCGGCAACAGCGATTGCGCAAGCTGTTATTGTCGCCTACAGTCTCTTGCTATCTTCTATGCTGCCGCCGGCTTTCTATGTGTTTAACTGGCTTTTGACCATGCTCGTCATCGGCGGACTACGCCTCGGATATCGGATCATATCAAAAATTTCGCTCAGAATGCTGAAGCATAGGGATGAGTACGAGCGGGTTATGCTGATCGGCGCCGGACGAATGGGCACGATGATGATTGAAGAGCTTATTAACGAAGAGTTCATATATGGAAAACCGGTCATTCTTGTGGATGACGATGCCGAAAAAAAGGGAAAACAAATCAAGGGCGTTAAAATCGCCGGCAATTGTGATGACATTCCCAAGCTGGCAAAGAGCTATTACATAGATAAAATTATCTTCTGCGTACCATCCGCCTCTCTGGAGGCTCGGAAAAGAATCCTCGATATTGCCCTCAGCACCGGCTGCCGTGTCAAAGTTGCCCAATCCATACACGGGTCGCTGAGAAATGACGCTGAAATGAACAATGTGCGTGACGTTGACGTTGCAGATCTGCTTGCCCGGCCTGTCGTGTCGCTCGACAGCCAATCCTGCAGTTACATCCATGATCAGGTCGTGCTTGTCACGGGCGGTGGGGGCTCCATCGGTTCGGAGCTTTGCCGGCAGGTTGCCAGATGCAGCCCGAAGCAGATCATTATTTTCGATATCTATGAAAACAACGCGTATGAGCTGTTGTGTGAGCTGAAAGATACATACGGAGAAACAATCGACATCCAGATTCGCGTCGGTTCCGTACGCGACACAAAGCGGCTTGAACAGATATTTACCGAATTCAAGCCCGCCATCGTGTTCCATGCCGCCGCGCATAAACACGTCCCAATGATGGAGGACAGCCCGTGCGAAGCCGTCAAGAACAATGTGTTCGGTACGCTCTACACGGCCAAAGCCGCCAGCAAATTCGGCGTTTCCAGATTCATCCTTCTGTCGACGGACAAGGCGGTAAATCCGACAAGCGTCATGGGGGCATCGAAGAGAATCACAGAGATGATTATCCAGGCTGTCAACTGGCATAATAAAACGATCTTTGCCGCCGTCCGATTTGGAAACGTGCTCGGCTCCAACGGCAGTGTGATTCCGATTTTCAAAAAACAGATCGAGAAGGGCGGGCCTGTCACGGTGACGCATCCGGACATCACACGGTATTTTATGACGATCCCGGAGGCGGCGCAGCTTGTTGTCCAGGCAGGCGGCTTGGCAGAGGGCGGCGAGATTTTTGTTTTAGATATGGGTGAACCTGTCAAAATCATGGATCTGGCGTATAATCTGATTAAGCTCTCCGGCCTCGTACCGGATGTGGATATCAAGATAGAAATAACCGGTCTCCGTCCCGG
>JAAYBH010000433.1 GCA_012718935.1 Clostridiales bacterium | reverse complement strand
CCGGCTCTCGGTACCCAAAACGCCGAGCCCGTAAGTAAAGTCGTTTTTACTCTGGGCGAGGAAGCTCGGGATGAGCAGCAGCAGCACGAGGACCAGCGCCGGTATTCTCACCTTTGAGACAACCCCGCCCATACGCCTGAATTCCGGCAGTATCGTCCGGTGCTTCGTCCGGTCAAGCAGCCTATAGACGCACAGCGTCAGCGCCGGCAGGAAGAACATGACCGACAGAAAGCTGAGGACGACGCCCTTGAAGAGGACGATTCCCAGATCGGCGCCGATCCCGAATTTCATAAAGACGAGCGCCAGGAAACCGAACACCGTCGTGGCGGCGCTGGCGGCGATCGCCGAGAACGCCCGTTTCATAGCAAGGCTCATGGCCTCGTGGATATCGTCCGTCTGTTTCCGGTATTCCTCAAAGCTTCGCAGCAGGAATATGGCATAGTCCATCGACACGGCCAGCTGAAGAATCGGGCTCACGGCGTTCGTCACAAAGGACACCTCGCCGAGAAAGAGGTTGGTGCCCATATTGATCAGGACAGAAATACCGACAGCGGCGAGATAGAGGACAGGCTCCAGCCAGGAGGTGGTGGATACCATAAGAATAAGGATGATAACCGGGATCAAAATTAACGTCGCCGTCCGCGTTTCATTGCCGGTCAGATTCTGCGCGGCGGCGATATCGACGGCATGGCCCGACAGCGCGTTTTCGGGGCCGATCAGCTCGTATATGGCTTCCGTCACGGGGACCTCATCGCCGCTCCGGATTGTCAGGGAAACAAGCGCGCTGCCGTTTTTGTAGTATGCTTCGACTGTTTCACTGTCCGCCGTCTCCAGCGGAAGCTTCATGTCAATGACATCGTCCAGCCATAAAACATCCGAAACGCCGTCGAGGGCTTTCAGCTTCGCCTTATAATCAAGCGATTCTTGAATCGTGACGCCCTTCAGCATCACCCGGGCATTCGGAACCGCGTCGTTAAACTCCTCGGCAAGGACTGAGAGCGCTTTTGTGGACGGCGCGTTTTCCGGCAGGTAATCCGAGAAGCTGTAGTTGACGGGGACGCCAAACGACAGTACGGCACAGATCACAGCGGCGGCGACAACGAGGATCAGCACGGCTTTCCTGTGGCGGATAATAACCCTGGATACAGACTGCATTTTATCACCTTATAAATAGACATTTCGTTGTTCATTGATCAATACGAATTATAATAGACACGGTGTATGTTTACAACAGACAAAAAGAGGCCGGATGCCGGATGACCGACAGTACCGTCCTGCTCTGTTTGTTATCAGACATTTTAAAATGTAAACTTATTATGAACTGGGAGGACAAAAATGCCGCCCGAGGCAGAAGCTCCAGGCGGCCGTACGGCGGTATCCGGTTATTGCGGGGGTGAATACCCTCCGGAAGAAAATTTGTTTTTAGGTTTATCATTATGATGAAAACTTCATCGCTAAAAATCCTTTGGATTACTTATCGATCGATACAGCACGTAGTCCTGCATTTCTCTTGTGAAGCCGGCGCGCACCAGAGCTTCTTCTGCGTCTTTCGGGTAGTCTTTGACGGTGATCCGGCTTGACTGGGGGAAGAGGCGGCGGTAATTGAAAGCGTTGGCGAAAGCCTTCAGCGCGCCGGGGAGCGCCGCGGCGACAAAGACGCGGAGCGTCCGGCCCTGGCGCTCGAGGACGGCGGCGGGAACGCCCGAGACCAGGGCGACGGTGGTGCCGGGGACGTTGATAAAAGATCGGCCGGGCAGATGCGCGAGGCTTTTACCCCAGGGCTGTGCCGGGTCGACGGCGGGCAGCCACACAAGTCTGCCGTCAGGCTCCTCCAGGGCCGCCGTGACGCCCGCAAACTCCCTGTCGCGGATGTACTGCATGCCGGAGAGGCCTTCTATAAAGTAGCCGCGGCGGACGCGCCCGGTGAATTCCCAGACGCGCAATATATTGAGGGCTGCCGGCCAATCAAGAACACCTTGTACTGTCTCGCGGCAGACGATGATAAAGCGGTCGAACAGCCGTTCCAGCTGCTGCTCGACTGTCAGGGGTTTCAGGGGGCGCGTCAGCTCCCACCGGCCGGCGGTAATGGTCATGACGCGGGCCTTGACCCGCCTGTGAACCGGTGCGACGTCGTATTTTTCCCGGCTTAAGAGCTGCCTCACAGGCATGAAGCTGTCGGCTGTGACGCGGCCGTTTTCCGCCATGCTTAAGAGGGCTTCGTAGGGCGATTCGCCGTCCGTCAGGTCGACGAGCCGCTGGGCGAAGCTGGCGCCGCGTTTTTTGAGAGCGTCAAAGACGCGCTTTTCCCCGCCATCCTTAATGGCGTTGCCGTCAGGACCTGCGCCTGTTTCGCTCAAGTCGGCGTCCCAGTCGATGTCGCCGTACGCATGAAAGCTGAGGCCGTCCGGACCGATACGCCAGAAATACTTCCCCGAGCCCAGGAGTGTGTCTAGGAGCTCCCCACGGTAATTTTCAACGCGCCCCGGCAGAAGAACGCTTTCCCAGACAGCCGGCGGGTAAGGAAGACCGATGAGCGCTTTTATTGATGCCTCCAGCTTTTCCGGCGGCGTGCCGACGGCTTGGGCGCGGCTTGCCAGGAGGCTTGCATAGCGCTCCGGCGGCTGCGTTTTGATCACCCGGCGGCGGGCTTTAATCGTCTCCATACGAGCTTTGTCAAACAGCTT
>JAAYBH010000432.1 GCA_012718935.1 Clostridiales bacterium | reverse complement strand
CGGCGTAAACCGGTCTTTATATTTCCGTCGATCATGTTGACATAGGTAAGAAAATTCCTGAACGGGGCCGGGTACTCCAGCAGATCAATGTTATCCTGAACGGATTGTATGAAATCCTCCGAGACGATATAGGAGTTGGAAAGTAGCATCATGGAGGATTGCAGCTTTTCCACGTGCCGGCTTTTTGCTTGTGTACGTTTGTATTGCAGATAGAGCAGCGGAGCAAGCGCGCCCAAGATTCCGACTGCCACGGAGAAAAATGGTTCACGAAAGAACTCTCTCCCAATTGCCGCGCCGCCCAGCGCGCAGATGCCGGTGAGCAGCCAGTATATCGCCTTGGGTATCTGTACATCCGCGATCAATTTGCGCCGCTTTTGTTCCAGCCTTTCCAATTTTGTAATAGGCGTCTGCTTCCGGAGCTTTATCGCCCCGGCTTTTTTCCCGCGCCTGTGTTCGAATGCAACGCCTTCATCCAGGCCGCTGATAAGAATAATGGCCGAGCTCAAAAACAGAAATACGGCGAGATAGATAAGGTTGATGGTTGTCATTTTTCGTTCGCCTCCACTTCCGGGCAGGCGTCCGGGAACACACGGTATAGCTCCGCTTCAGGCGCACCGTTGTCCCGCAGGCGCACAAACAGTCCCGGAGATATAGTGCCTACTCTCTGATGAGAGCCGCGGACTTTCACAACATGCCCGTGCCCATCTCGCTCCGTTTGGCTGATAACGAACCGATACAACATTTGGCCCTGGAGTTTTCCATTTTCAACGCCTGTCGATTCATAGATTTCCATATACTTGCGGCTGTTGTCTTTAAGCTGCTTCTTGAAAACCATGATCGGCCAAGCGCCCGCACACATTTCCAGAAGCAGTTCATCGGATAATCCGGTTCTTGCCAAATGACACATGGACACCAGTCGCCGATAGGCATCGCGGGCGCTGTCGGCGTGAAAGGCGGTGAGAATGGTATGCCCGGTCTGCCCGGCGTTAGCCGCCTCCCACGCGGCGGCGTCCCGCACTTCGGCCGGGACAAGCAGAGAGGGGTGAAACCGCAGGGAGCTGACGATCAAATCCAGCATGGAAATGGGGTTCGGCGGATCCTTGGTGACGCTGTACAGCACCCGTGCCGGGCGGTCATTTTCGGTATCATAGCCGGTCAGGTTCAGCTCCCGGCTGTCCTCAATGATGAACACACGGTTGTTATAGTCGTCGTTCCTCTTAATGTATTCATTTAATAAATACGCCTCATCGGTTGTTTTACCGGAGCCGGTGCTGCCCGCCAGCCCCACCGAAATACCGTTGCACAGGCAGAGCGTGAGAAAGTCCAGCATATCCGCTGAAGCGGAGCCGGATTCCAGAAGCTGCTGCCGGGTTATATTACTGCGGTTCTGCTTTCTAACGGAAGCAATCACACCACGATCCTGCGGTACGACGGGGGGAATCATGGCCGATATTCGCGTGCCGTCGCCGGTATAGCTGTCCACCCGGGGCGTTTGGGAATCCAGAATCATTCCGCCCATGCGCACCATACGCTTTATTATGTCCAGTGCCGCCGTGGGCGAGAAAAACGCCTCTTTGTCATAAAGGTATTTGGTATGATCGGGGTAGTTTATTTCGACTACATCGTACCCGTTGATGTT
>JAAYBH010000431.1 GCA_012718935.1 Clostridiales bacterium | reverse complement strand
GGTCAAAGGTGTTGGGATGAAAATGAACCTCAACCTGTTCGTCCTTCCTGTTCAGGGCGACCGTTATCAGCCCCAGCTCGAGCCGGCGCAGCAACATGCACATGTCCCTCCAGCCGGAAGTCCTGGCGCTTCCCTTTGGGTTCGGGATTGCCACATAAACAGAATCCGCCACACGCTGGCGTTTGACAGCCTGGCTTAGTAGCTTGAGATTGAAAGATGTTTTCAACTCAACGATCACAAGCTCGTCCCCCATGATCGCTGTCATGTCGCAGCCGTCAACCTCTCCCTGAACCTGGTAGCCAAGACTTTCGAGGTAATCATGGATCGGCCCATACAAATCAATTTCACGCAATTTTGCTACATCCTTTTTTTCCACTATAATCACTCCAATATACGTTCAATAATTCGACATATATGAAAAAAAACCTCCACGCATCGCTTGATGGAAATGCACAGTTAAGCTTGATTAACGGTTACGGTATTTACGGGAAACAAGCCGTACACAGTCAATCAGTCACTTATTCATTATCATAATCATATTATGTAAAATAAATATGTTTAAGGTAGTGATATAGATGTTTGCATGTCCAATGGGTGTCGTTTTTTGCACAATCCGCCCCGATACAAAAGCAAGGCTGAGAGATTCTCTTCGGACGCTCTGGGAACAACATGTCTTCTGGACAAGGCTGTTCATCATCAGCGCAGCTTTCAGTCTGCCGGATCTGGATCTGGTAACAAAAAGGCTTCTTCGCAACCCAAAGGATTTCCAAGAAGCATTAAAGCCCTTTTATGGTGATGAAACAGCCTCCAGATTCGCCACCTTATTAACAGACCACCTAAAAATTGCGGCAGAGCTTGTTAATGCAGCAAAAGCAGGCGACAACAATGCAGCTGCAGATGCGGAAAAGCGTTGGTATGCCAATGCGGATGATATTGCAGCTTTTCTCGCAAGCGTCAACCCCTTTTGGTCCGAGAGAGAATGGCGGGCTATGCTTTATGAGCACCTTGCCCTGACTAAAACCGAAGCGGTTGACATGCTTACAAAGAAATATGCTGAAAGCATTACTACTTTTGATGCAATCGAGAAACAGGCTCTAGAAATGGCTGATACAATGGCAAACGGAATGGCAAGGCAGTTCGCTTTAATCTGATTTTCCCTAAAGTGTCCTGACTTATGACTTCCCGCATATCCTCAATTACGTTAGATTCTATACCAGCATAAATATGGTCATATATCCCTCTTTTCGCAGCTAATTGCCTTCCAACAAATAATACAGCATCCTGTCGGGATTCTCCAGAAATCGGCGCGTCAGTTGATAATGCTCAGTATCCCTGTAGTCCACCGAGCAAATTTTATCCTCCGAAAGCTGATACACCTCGGCCCCAGGATATGTCATCAGAATTGGCGAGTGTGTGGCTATAATGAACTGAGAATTGTTTTGCACCAGCTCGTGAATATGTACTAGTAAAGACATAAGTCGGCTGGGAGACAAAGCCGCCTCCGGCTCGTCCAGCAAATAAAAGCCGTTACCGCTAAAGCGGTTCTGCACAAGAGCGAGAAAGCTCTCCCCGTGGGATTGTTCATGTAACGATCTGCCTCCGTAGCTTGCGACTATATGGGGTTGTCCAGTCGGAATTGCATCCAGCTCATCTATGTAGCTGGCAGTATTATAAAAGCTCTCTGCCCTCAGAAAGAAACCATCCTTCGGAAAGGCGCTCTTTGTAAGAGTCAGATATCGGTACAGATCTGAGTGGGTTTCGCTGGTGGAAAAGTTGAAGTTTCGGGTTCCCCCTTCGGCGTTAAAGCCGTATGCCACAGCAATGGCTTCAAGTAAGGTAGACTTGCCGGTACCGTTTTCGCCCACTAAAAAGGTCACAGCTTTTGTAAAAATGAGTTCCTTCATTAGCATCAGATGACGCACCACCGGCAATTCACAAAGATAGGAAGCTTCGTCTACCGGCGAACTGAGCCGAATACTGCT
>JAAYBH010000430.1 GCA_012718935.1 Clostridiales bacterium | reverse complement strand
TTATGATACCTGACAAAAAATGCGATTCTTCGGCTTTTTGTCCATTAACATAATAAGAGAAGACAACATCTTCTGAAATATTATCAAACATCGTACCATGCTCCATTCTTACCATACGCGTATTGTCCCTCGCATTGTCATCAAAAATTTGCTTTTTCAGCCACAAATGCGTCCATGGCGCCTGGTCATAGGCCCTGAACGGATTGGCGGCAATCATATTCTCTTGCTGCATTTTATTGAATTGCGGGACAAAGTTCAATAGCGGATTCGCAACGCTTAGCGCCTGAGCGGCGACGGCTTTAGCTGCGTCTTTAACCGTCACACAATGCGGCAGGTCTCCGCTGTTGTTTATTGGCATTACATGGTCCAGGGCAAGGGGATTCCCCGGAAAATCAATGGAATTAATTACGGACAACCGGATGAAATGGAAATAATGGAAATATAGAGAAAAAAAGGCAGACGAATTATTCGCGGTTCTTCCTGAAAAACTCGACATCGGCTTTATCCACCGGACGCCCGTAAGCGGTTTTTATGGCTAAAAGATCGTCCAACGCAATAAAGAAAACCGGTATGCCATCAAGTTTACGAACAAACCGGCGCTTCCAGCACACATCAAACTCGACACCTTTAAAAAACGTAAATATATCGAGGCGAATCCTGTCCTGAAAAACGGATATCTCGTTAGCAAGAACCTTCTCGGCATCGGTCATTGACGCCGTGCCCATACCCGCATCCGTCATAGCGTCGAGAAGCCGTTGGGCATTTTCCTTATCCGGCCGGATCCAGACATCCAGGTCGAAGGTTACACGCGGTAAACCGTATACAGCCGCAGCAACACCGCCTGCGACAAGATACTTTACCTTAAACTTTTTTAAGGACTTGTATAGATGCAGATGTTCTTCGTACATGACGGGGTTTGCCACCACGCAACCGTTCAATGAGTTCACCCATATCCACCGCCTGCCGGTAACGGTCTTTCACCGGCAAAGCAAGCAAGGCCTCACCCTTTGAGCGCATTGTTTCATGTTTCTTTCCGTACACAACACGGTAACGCATATATTTATTATACCACACGTCGGCAGCGCTTAAAACATATTGCAGGGGGAAGAACCGCACAAAAACCCCCGAAATACAGGCCTGATCATTTTTCTCCAAGCATCTTCTTCGCCCTGTCGGCGGCAAATGGATCGTTGTTCTGGGCGGCTATCTGCTCCAGTACTTTCCGGGCGGTGGCGTTGCCCTTAAAATACTGCAACGCCTCCAGCGCTTCATCGTACTGACCGCGAGCCACAAACTTCCCGGCTTCGGCGATCATTTCTTCGTAGCCGAGTTTGGCGAGGATTTCATACGCGACAACATGCTCTTCAGTAAACGACCCATTAACCTTCTTGATTAAGGCATTCCAGGCATATTTGTCCTCATCTACCGTTAAAAACCGTAAATATCCAATATTTCTTTTTCGTGAATACAATTTCTGAATTAGGTACGATTCCGTCGCCGTATTTCTGGTTTCCAGAATCGTCCCAGCCGCATCAGTCCTGGGTGACACTCGCTCCCCCAGAACCGAGATTAATTGTTCATTAGAAAACAACTTATATTGTTCCTCAATTCGCCTGGTAATATCGGGGTGAACCCATGTCACTAAAGTCCAGTACCATCTATGCCAACAAAAGACAGATACAACAATAGTTCCAATTACAAACATCATTTTAGTTTTTAACTTCATACACTTCCTTGAATAATCGTTCCCTGACAATCTCGGAAATTGATTGCATGCCCCCAGCATGATCACCATTAACATAATACACAAACTTAACCGGCTCGCTTAATTTATCAAACATTGTACCATGCCCCATAGTTACATCAGAATTCTTAACAGAAGGACGCTCCAGCCACACATGCGTCCAGGGTGCCTGATCGTAGGCTTTGAACGGATTGGCAGCGATCATATTCTCTTGCTGCATTTTATTGAATTGCGGGACAAAGTTCAATAGCGGATTGACAGTGCTTAGCGCCTGAGCGGAGACGGCTTTGGCGACGTCTTTAACCGTCACACAATGCGGCAGGTCTCCGCTGTTGTTTATCGACATTACATGATCCAGAGGAACCTGCGCCTTATTTATCAATTGCCGGCTCTGACCCACCGACAGTCACGGCGACAGCAGCAGCCAATACACTTCCTGTTTATTCCGGGTTATCTGACTCATCGCCAGAGTAGCCGCGTGGGTGCCGGCGCTGTGGGAAATTATCAGGGTGGCATTTGGCGGGATATTCAACCGCGTAAGCATGGCGTTAATCTTTTCCTGCCCGGCCCCGCCCTCGACGTTTACCCCGCCGACTTCGATCAGTTTGAAAGCTCTGCTGTCAATCAACGCAGCGATATCATTAGCCGCGCGTTGAACCGAATTGAGCCAGCGATTGGACTGAGCCTTGGGCTTGAACAAATCCTGCAAATAACCGGAGTCGATCGTATCGGATTTAAACCAGTTAAGCGGCATATCGACAAACGCCGCGCCGTTGCCGTAGTTGTACAAGTCCGGATTATAGGCCGAGTCATCGGCCCGGCCCTGCCCGCGGATCAGACTGTTCGCGATCGAGCCTTCGTTAAACCAGGTGTCCGACGATATCGGCTGCAATTGCTGCCGGGCCTGAAACTTGCCGTCATCGATCGTAAAGTAGCCCTGAGGAGGAACATTGTCCACTTTATACGGCCTGAAAAAGTCGCGAATATTCCGATAAACCGACTCGATACCGCGTCCGATAAACCGCCCCAGATCAGCCACCTTCTCCGCCAGCCATTTCACAGCCGAGCCGATACTGTTTAAAACATTCTCCCGCCAGGAAGGCTCTGTTAATGTTTTCGTCTCCCGGTAATCGATCTGTGTCTTGAACTCATCATAGCTTATCGCCGGACCGGTCTGGTAATAATCGCTCCCCGCCCCACTATGCTGCCCCCACCAGGCATAAGCCGGCATTGACTGCGA
>JAAYBH010000429.1 GCA_012718935.1 Clostridiales bacterium | reverse complement strand
CCTTGACGGCAAAGGCTATCCCAAAGGGCTCAAGGGCAGCATGATCCCCCTGGTGTCAAAGATTATCACCGTCAGCGACGCGTACGACGCCATGACAAACGAGCGCTCCTACCGCAAAGTCAAAACCCTGGAAGAGGCGGTTGAGGAGCTGCGCCGGTGCGCCGGCACGCAGTTCGACGAGGAGGTCGTCAATGTGTTTATTGAAAAGGTTTTGATGAGCGATAAGGATAGCAATGATTAGTTTAAAGCGGCACAGAAACAGACAGGGGCTGCCTCTTCATTTTGAGGCAGCCCCGTTTACTTTTGCGCTTCATAAAGGCCATGTCAATGCATGTTATTGGTAAACATTGATTAATGTGTCGTGGATTGATATGATATGCTTATGGAAATATATAAGAAAACTACCATCATTATCATTGTTCTGGCTTGCTTTACAGGGGTAATACCTGGCGCGCCTTCCGCAGCGGCGGCAGACGCTATCAAAAACATCACGCTCCAGCCGGGCAGCGATGAAAGCATGATGAATTTCTGTTGGCAGTCGTTATCAAACGGGACACCCGTCGTTCAACTGGCGGTATATGACGCGGCGTCCTCGCGCTTTCCTCCAAATGCCGTGAGTTTCACGGGAACCGTGACAGCAGCGGCAAAGGGGTATTATTCGAACAAGGTTACCGTGACGGGGCTGAAGCCGGAGACGGACTACATATACAGGGTTACGAACGGCACAAGAATGAGCGAAACTTACCGTTTCAAGACAGGCAGCGGCAGCCGTTACAGCGCCCTCTTTGTCTCCGACGCGCAGATCGGCGCCAGCGGCAGCGTATCGGCCGACAAGACCGCCTGGGAGAAGACGCTGACGGCGGCGCTGGGCAAGGTCCCCGGCGCGGGCTTTCTATTAAGCGCCGGCGATCAGGTGGATTACTTCCTTGAGAGCGAATACGACGCCTTCCTTGCTTCCCCGCTCCTGCGGCAGTACCCGATTGCGCCTGCCGTCGGCAATCATGAAAGCCTGTCGAAAAGCCCGCTCCACTCGTATTACTACAGCGAGCCCAACGAATCCGAAGCGTACGGCGTGACGCCCGCGGGCGGCGATTACTGGTTTCGGTACGGCAATACGCTGTATATCGTCCTTAATACTAACAACACCGAAATGTCGCAGCACGACGCGTTTATGGCGGAGGCGGCGGCGTTAAACACAGACGCGCGGTGGAAAATCCTGATGTTTCACCAGTCGGTTTACAGCTCGGCGCAATACGCAGCTTCCCCTTCAACACTGACGCTCCGAAAAAACCTTGTGCCGGTCATTGACAAATATGATATCGACGTTGTCCTGTCCGGCCATGACCACAGCTACACGCGGACCTATCAGATGCTGGGCGGCGCTCCCATAAAACAACAAAACACCGACAGTCAGGGACGGATCATCGATCCGGCGGGGACGGTGTATCTCACGGCGAACTCCGTGAGCGGCAGTAAATATTATGGCCTGAAGGCATCACCCGAGACTTACGCCGCGGTCCGGCTCCAGCCGAAAGCGCCGACGTTTACAGAAATCAGCGTAACCGATACCACGCTGACGCTGACGACCTGCCGTGCCGATACAATGGAGACGATCGATACATATGCCCTCGCAAAGCCGAACGCCACGGGCTTTACGGATGTCCCGGCCAATGAATGGTATTACGAAGCCGTCCTATATCTGTCTCAAAACCAAATCACAGGGGGGACGTCACCGACAACCTTCAGCCCGGACATGCTCCTGTCCCGCGCCCAATGCCTTGTTTTTGTCATGAAGGCCTACGGCATCGCGCCGGACACCGTCATCACCGGCAATTTTGCCGACGCGGGCAATGCCTGGTATACCGGTTATCTGGCGGCAGCGAGGCGCCTTGGGCTCGTCCGGGGCGGCGGAGACAACAAATTCATGCCGGATACGACGATGAAGCGGCAGGATATGTGCGTTTTGATCTACAATACGCTCGTCTTTCTTGACAAGCTGCCGGCAGGGGGAACACTGCCGGTTTTCCGGGACGCCGCTGCAGTCCCTTCATATGCAAAAAATGCCGTCGATTCCCTGTCATCCTCCGGAATCGTCACAGGCAGCGGCGGGCTCATATCGCCCGGCGGCGTCTCCACGCGGGCACAAATGGCGCAGGTACTGTATAAACTGTTATCACGATAAGAAAGCGGCATCATAGGCCGGAAGTCTTGTTTCCTGTTTACTTTTTCCATTATCTGTATTAGTATGTGTAGTCAGGAGGGAAACACAATGAACATTGACCATATCAACAGGCATGTATCAAACGTTGACGCTTTTATCTCCTTTTACACGGATGCGCTCGGCTTTGTCCTTTTGGATAAAGGCATAAAAAAGGATGGCAGGAGCTACGCCATTCTCCAATGCGGGGGGGTGGAGCTCTTTATTTCGGAAAAAGACGGTTTTGAGTTTGACGGCGGCTCGAATATGAGGCATATTGGCTTCAGGGTCGACAGCGCCGACGCGCTGCTGTCGTCTCTTATTAAGAAGGGTTATGTCCCCAAAGAGACGCCGCTCATCGTCAAGGCTTTTTCGCGTCAGTTTTATATGAAGGACCCGGACGGCTTTGACCTGGATCTGATTGAGTGGACCGACAAAGACAGGTTTTACCGCTACCTGGCAGAAAAAATCTCCGATAATTCCTGACGACAGGAGGAATCTCCTTGAATACTTTCAGACGCGTCTGGCT
>JAAYBH010000428.1 GCA_012718935.1 Clostridiales bacterium | reverse complement strand
TTCAGCTCCGTAAATTCCGCAAGACCCAGCATTCCGCCTTCTTTTCCTAGGCCGCTCTCCTTGACGGAGGTGCCCCAGGACTGCTCGTTGGTGAGTGTCTGGCAATTGATGAAGACGCTGCCGACGCGGAGCTCCTCGGACATCTTCAGGAGCTTTCGGATATCCCCGGACCAAAGATGGGCGCACAGGCCGTATTCGGAGTCGTTGCAGAGGGCGAGCAGATCGTCCGCGTCGGTGTATTTAATCATCACGGCCACGGGGCCGAAGACTTCTTCCTTTGCGATCGTCATTTGATGCGTCACATCCGACACGATCGTCGGCATCACAAAGCTGCCCTTTTTGTGGAGGTCCGTCTTCCCCTGCTGAAAGTATAGCTTTGCGCCTTCCCTGACGGCGCCTTCCACGTAGCCCTCCACCTTTTTCTGATGCGCGGCGCTGACGACGGGGCCCATGAAGGTCGCTTTGTCTGCCGGATCACCCACCTTGATTTTACCGGCGAAGGTGGCGAATTTCTCGAGAAACGCGTCGTAGACGGCTTCATGAATGTAATAACGGCCGGGGCCGGAGCAGTGTTGGCCGCAGTTGTTGTACTGGCGGTTGGCGAGGACCCGGACGGCGGCGTCCAGGTCGGCGTCCGGCATGATGACGGCGGGGTTGTTGCCGCCCAGCTCCATGACGCATTTTTTGACCGTCCCGCTGGCGTACCGAAGAACCTCCTTGCCCGTCTCGCTGCTGCCCGTAAAGCCGATGATATCCACGTCCGGATGGGTGCAGAGCGCCTCTCCCACAGTTCCGCCCGGTCCGGTGACGATATTGAACACGCCTTCCGGCAGGCCGGCCTTGGAGATGATCTCGGCGAATTTCAAAACGGTCATGGAGTTGATGCTGGGCGGCTTTAAGACGCAGGTGTTGCCGACTGCCAGGACGGCGGACATCTTGACGCCCGTCATGATGACCGGCAGGTTCCACGGCACGATGACGGCAGCGACACCGAAGGGCTCGCGCCGGAAATACGAGAGCTTACCGGGCTCCATGGGGATATGCGTCCCCATCAGGGCCTGGGCGATCGAGGCGTTGTAATCAAATTTGTCCGCCGCGCCCATCACAACGCCGAAGGCGTCGTTATAGGGCGTCCCGTGCTCCGCAACGTCGCACATTGCCAGCTCATGGGCGTTTTCGCGGAGCGCCGCGGCGACCTTGTTCAGCATTTTTGAGCGCTCGGCCTGCTTTAGTTTTGACCAGCCGGTGAACGCCGCCCTGGCGGCCTTTACGGCCTTATCCACATCCGACTTATCGGCCAGCGGCACCCGCGCCAGTTCATCGCCCGTCGCCGGGTTCGTTGTGACGAAGGTTTTGCCCGACTCCGAGTCAACCCACCGGCCGCCGATATACATCTTGCATTCCTGCATGTCTGTTCCTCCATATCAAAGGATTTATATTACTTCTGATTATATATTAAAGTATCTCAGCTGATTCGGCTAGGGGAGTTATGATAAAAAGATTGGCCCGCAATTCATATAATATTACAAATAATCCCGATTTCAGCCGCGCGCTGATTTAACATCGATTTAACATAACATTACTTTTGTATTTTACGGGGTGGACGTAGTATAAAACCGAAACGTAAAGTAAAAGGAGAAAAGTATAAATGAGAAGGATTCTGGGAATTGGGTTTGCGGCTATAATGCTGCTGGCGGTTCTGGCCGGCTGCGGCGCAAAGGCACCTGAGACGAGCGTGACACCGGGCGCGTCGGCGGTCCCCGCGGCACCTACGGGCGCAATCACCGTCATCTCCCGTGAGGAGGGCTCCGGCACCCGCGGTGCGTTCATTGAGCTGCTCGGCGTCGAAAAGAAGGACGACAGCGGTAAAAAGATCGACTATACGACCGATGCCGCTGAAATCGCCAACAGCACCAATCTTGTGATGACCTCCGTCGCCGGCAATAAAAAGGCCATCGGCTACATCTCGCTGGGCTCCCTGAACGATACCGTCAAAGCCCTCCGGATCGACGGCGTTGAGGCGACGCCGGCCAACATCATCGCCGGAA
This sequence comes from Clostridiales bacterium, assembly GCA_012718935.1. Lineage (GTDB taxonomy): Bacteria > Bacillota > Clostridia > Oscillospirales > Oscillospiraceae > Sporobacter. Next base: position 2,378 of record JAAYBH010000428.1, on the reverse strand, counting down.
CGTACAAGGTCGCGCGTCCGTTCAACATCGCCACAAAAGGTGAGGTTACAGGCCTTGCAGCCGATTTCATCAAGTATGTCATGAGCGCCGAGGGACAGAATATCGTCTCCGGGAATAAATTCATCAGCAAAGGCAACGACGGTGCTTACAAAGCCTCCGGCATGAGCGGAAAAATCGTTGTCGCGGGCTCCTCCTCTGTGTCGCCTCTCATGGAAAAGCTGATCGAAGGCTATACCGCCCTGAACCCCGATGCCGCCATCGAGCTCCAGACAAGTGACTCCACCACCGGCATGACCTCCGCCCTTGAGGGCGTGTGCGACATCGGCATGGCGTCCCGGGAACTGAAGGATTCCGAGCGTGAAAAAGGCCTTGTGCCAAAAGTCATCGCCATGGACGGCATCGCCGTGATCGTCAATAACAGCAACGGCCTCACAGGCCTCACAAGCGCCCAGGTCACGGCCATCTACACGGGTGAAATAACCGAATGGCCAGAATTAGGTTAAACCGAAGAAAGGATATGGGCTTGGGGCGAAAAAGCTTCAGGCCCAATTGCCATGGTTTGAGATATGAAATACTTAACTGAACGCATCATGAAGATCCTTTTTCTCATTGCGGCGTGTACGTCGATACTGGCGGTCACGCTGATCTGCGTCTTTTTGTTTTTCAGCGGTGTGCCCGCAATCGGAAAGATCGGGATTTCGGATTTCCTGCTGGGTATGAAGTGGAAACCCCTCAACGATCTCTACGGTATCTTCCCGATGATTATCGGCAGCATCTATGTAACGGCGGGGGCACTTGTCATCGGCGTGCCCATCGGTATTCTCAGCGCTGTCTTCATGGCGCGGTTCTGCCCCAATAAGCTCTACAGTATACTGAAACCCGCCATCAACCTTCTGGCGGGTATTCCGTCCATCGTCTACGGCTTTTTCGGGCTCGTCGTCATTGTGCCGCTGATGCAGGACCTGTTTGATTACGGTGGGAAAGGCCTGCTGACGGCGTCGATATTGCTGGGCATCATGATTCTCCCGACGATCATCCAGGTCGCCGAATCGTCCATTCGGGCGGTGCCAGAGAGCTATTACGAGGGTGCGCTCGCCATTGGCGCGACCCATGAGCGCAGCGTGTTTTCCGTCCTTGTCCCGGCGGCAAGATCGGGCATCACGGCGGGCGTGATTTTAGGCCTCGGCCGGGCTATCGGCGAGACGATGGCTGTCATCATGGTAGCCGGAAATCAGGCGGTCCTTCCGAAAGGCCTCCTCTCCGGTGTGCGGACGCTCACAGCCAATATCGTTCTTGAAATGGGATATGCCGCCGACCTGCACCGGGAGGCCCTGTTCGGGACAGGCGTTGTGCTGTTTGTCTTTATTCTCATTATCAACCTGTCCATTTCACTGGTGAAGAGGAGGGCGGTCTGATGACGGGTATCAACAGGCAGACATTTGCGCAAAAATGGCGCACTTATAAAAAGCATCCCGTATCCCTGCTCCTGCTGATCCTCGTGATCTTGGCCGCCGCCGTGACGGTGTTCATCCTCGTTTCCCTCGTCGGCTATATTCTGGTGAAAGGTCTCCCGCATCTGAAGCCATCTCTTTTTGCTTTCAAGTATACAAGCAGCAATGTCTCCATGATGCCGGCCATTATCAACACACTGACGGTGACGGTCGTTTCGCTCCTCATATCTGTACCTCTGGGCATCTTTTCAGCCGTCTACCTGGTTGAATACGCCCGGCGCGGAAACAAGCTCGTGAAACTCATCCGCCTGACGACGGAGACGCTGGCCGGTATCCCGTCCATCGTTTACGGCCTATTCGGCATGATGATGTTTGTCATCGCCACAGGCATCGGCCAGTCGCTGCTGGCCGGTGCGCTGACGCTGTCCATTATGGTGCTGCCGACGATTATGCGCACCACTGAGGAAGCGATTAAGGCGGTGCCCGACGCCTACCGTGAGGGCAGCTTCGGCCTGGGGGCAGGCCGGCTGCGCACTGTTTTCAGGATCATTCTGCCGTCGGCCATGCAGGGGATCCTCGCCGGTGTTATTCTGAGCATCGGGCGTATCGTCGGCGAGACGGCAGCCCTCATCTTCACCGCCGGCACGGCCGCGGGTGTTCCGGACTCGCTGATGGATTCAGGCCGGACGCTGTCCATCCATATGTGGGTGCTGTCGTCGGAGGGAATCCATGTGAACGAAGCTTATGCGACGGCGGTCGTTTTACTTGTCGTCGTTGTGGGAATCAACGCTCTGTCGGCGGGCATCGCCAAAAGAATAGGCAGGTAAAAATATGAAAACTGCGTTTTCATGTGCACTGCGTGAAATGTGAGGTTTAAGTGGACAAAATCATTATAGAAAACCTGAATCTGTATTACGGCAGCTTTCA
>JAAYBH010000427.1 GCA_012718935.1 Clostridiales bacterium | reverse complement strand
TCTTCAAAGCATTTTCGCAGCTTTTCAAGGGCTTTTTTTTCGATTCTTGACACATATGAACGGCTGATGCCGCAAATTGCAGCAATTTCCCGTTGAGTTTTCGGACTGATATTCTCCAGCCCATATCGCATGGCGATGATCTCGGCTTCCCGCTCTGTCAGCGCTTGCCTGATATACCTGCACAGCTGCGTATATGTCTCCCGGGCGCTCAGATTATCGAGCATGTCATCTTCAACGCTGATGACCTCCATCAGAGACAAGCTGTTTCCGTCCTTATCGGTATCGATGGAATCCGACAGCGACAGGTCGCCCGCCGTTTTTTTAAGGCTTCTGAAATACATCAGAATCTCATTTGCTATATGAACCGTTTGGCTCCGGATAGTCCCGTCCGGTAAAATCAACATTCTGTCCGCCGTCTTCGACAGGATCGCTCCCGCCGCCGCCGCCGTCATGACCGCCGTCCGGCCATTCGATTTCTCCTCCGCCCGCTCCAAACAGGTAAATATGAACGTTCTCACCGTCCCAGACGATTTTTTCGACAAATGTCCGCAGGGCGGTTCTTTTTTGTTCAACGCCCATGTCGTCAAAAGTGTCCTTGAAGGACGATAAAAGCCCCCGGATGATTTCAAACTGGATATCCGTCAGCTCATGGCTCTTTATCAGGCTGTTAAGCTCCGCTATCCGGCTCTCGATATTGAGACCCTTTTCGTGGAGCTCGCCGATCTGCTTCATGATATAGGTCTCGGCGGACGTGCCGCCGGCCTTTGAAAGAGACGAGACAAGCGAGGATATCTCCTTCTCATTTTCTTCAAAGGACTTGCGTAGCCTTTGAAGCTCTTCGTCATATTCCCGCCTGTCGCCCACCAAGGTCTCCCGGCCGCTTTCAAGCTGCCTGATAAATTCAGAGCTGTCGGCGGAGAGCTTTTTAATCTCATCGCAAACCGCCTTGTCAATAATGTTTCCGTTGGGATTTTTCATGTTGCAATTATGACACCGGCTTTTTTCCTTCAACTCGCACAAATAATTGTAAATCAGCTCTCCCCGGACGTCCCGTCTCTGGCTGAGCTTCGGCCGCATATAGCTGCCGCAGCTTCCGCAGTACAGAAGTCCGGAAAGCAGGGCCGTGTTGCTCTTGGGCTTATGGTAGGCTTTTGACTTGTTCTGATCCAGCAATTGTTGGGCGCGAAGCCAGTCGGCGCCGCTGACGAGGCCCGAATGCCTGCCCACCGCGATGATCCATTCGCCGAGCTCCCGGGTCCTGTTGGCCTGCCCGCGCTTCTGGATAGTCTTGTTGTAGGCTATGATGCCGTGCTCGCCGTCAAAATCAGACGGTTCTGCGAACAGCTCGATCTCCCGCTCCGTAAAATAGCGGTATGCGTCAGCGTCGGCAATCATATAGACTGGATTTTCCAGCACATTCTTGATGGTAAAGCGATTGAAGCGTTTCCCATTTTTAGTCCTGTAATTATTCCTTATCAGGTATGTTTCCGTTTTAGTTAGGGAATTGGTCTCAAGAAACGTGCTGAAAATCAGACTTACCAGCTTTGCTTCCTCGTCAATCAGCTTCAGCTTAAAGGCTTTGCGGACTTTGCCGTCAACCGTAACCTTTTCAACGGCCTCGGAGGCGTACCCCGTCGGCGTGATGCCGCCCAGCCAGCGGCCCGTCTTGGCGAGCTCCTGCATGTTGTCGCGGATGCGCTCCGCGATGGTTTCTCGTTCAAGCTGTGAAAACACGGACGCGATGTACATCATCGCGCGGCCCAGCGGCGACGACGTGTCAAACTGCTCCTTGATGGATACGAAAGAGATCTGCAGGGAGTTGAGTTCTTCAATCAGCTTCGCGAAATCGCCGATGTTGCGGCTGATACGGTCCAGGCGATAGCAAACGATGGCCGAGAACCGACGGTCCTTTGCGTCCTTTATCATTCTCTTGAACTGCGGGCGTTCCGTATTGCCGCCCGAAAAGCCCTCGTCCTCGTAGACAAGAACATCCTCGTCCCTGATATTTTCAAAATGGATCTGAATGTACTGACGGCACATTTCTATCTGGTTCTCAATACTCTCGCCCTTGCCGGTGAATTTTGACTTTCTGGAATATATGGCGATTTGATTCGTGTTTGACTTCCCCATACAAGCGCCGCCTTTGTGATATATTTTGAGATACACACTTTGCTTAATTATATCACATCGGCCCAAATATTACAGTCATAGATTAAGAGGGTCGGCCGCGCAATCGCGGCCGACCCGATGATCTGAACGTACTGAGCGCGCGGGTGGCGGCGCAGCTGCGCAGAACCGGCGTTATGACGGCGGCTGGTTTGAGCTGGTCAGCTCCGGCAGGAGCGAGTAATCCACCCCTAAAATGACATTACTTGTATTGACGCAAGCAATTCCATAATGCAGGAATCAAGCCATGGGCTGCTCACCGCGGGAGATAATGCCTACTCCAAACCCATAGGCCCTACAAACTGGCCGCCATAGCCTTCCATATAGATATTTCCGCTCTGATAGGCGTAAGCATAAGCGGCGCCAATCGTGCCGGTCGGTTCATCCACATCCAGCCGATATACGTAGCATTCTTCGCCTTCAATGTCCCTCAGGTCAACCAGCGTCATTGTATACTGTGTGTCATCGCTGTATTCCGGGATATTGCCGATATCCCTCATCGTATCGAACGTCTGCTTCGCGGCTTCGACGACGTTCAGGTATTCTCCGAGGTCGCCCTGGATTATATATTCTTCCGCATATTCAAGGTTTGGCCCGAAATCGAAGCCGTTCCACCAGAGCGGTTCACTGTCATCAAGGCTTGGATCGCCAGGGTCGTCTCCCGTTGGTGTTGCTGCCGCACTCGTTGTCGGGGTCGCCGGTGTTTTGGGGGATGATGTCGCGCTTCCGCCGCTGCAGGCGGCCAGCGAAGTGAGCAACATCACCGCGCAGAGAATGAAAAGTGATTTTTTAATTGCGTTACTCATAATTTATTTTACTCCCCATTTCTATTTTCTTTCTCCATATTGCGTACCGGCGGCGATTTTACGTTCCGGCACAACCCAAGGGTAGCAGAAAAAAGCTTTCCTGTGCGAACTGTCAAGAAATCTTTATCGCTTTTTGAAAAAAATTTAGCGGAAGCGGAGGTGATGGGATGAAAAAAGCAAACGCTCCCATCATCTTCCCGACGTGCAGGGATGGAAATGAGAGCGTGATGAAGGGACTAAGCTCCGGTAAAAGCGCGTACATTTTCAGCAAAGCGCGGTATGTGCCTTTACGGTACGGGCAGGGTGAAGAACACGGATGTGCCGTGCCCTTCCTCGCTTTCTACCCGGATTGCTCCGCCGTGCTGCTCCACGATATGCTTGCAGATATACAGTCCAAGTCCGGTGCCGGTATCC
>JAAYBH010000426.1 GCA_012718935.1 Clostridiales bacterium | reverse complement strand
TTTCAACCGGGTCCAGTTTCCCGAGCAGGTATTTTACTGTTTCGGAAATGTCCTTAGGCAGCTTCTGAGGCGGATATCTAAGTAAAATAGTCAGAAATGACTTTGAAAACGGGCGCTTGTTGAATGTGCGTATTTTCAGAATCTCAGCCTCTTCGCGAGACAGTAAATCATCAGGTACAAACAGACGCCCGCCGACTTCAATAATGCTCGGCAGTTTGCCGGCATTATACAGGTCTTTAAGCCGTGACCTTGAGAAATTGTTGGCGTCCGCCCAGGTGGACAGCGCGGTGTAGCACCCGGTTTCATACTCATGCTTCGTGCCGTCCAGCCATTCGGGTGCCGGCGTGTTCTCCGGAATAAGAAGCGTTCGTCCTGTCCGTATAACTCCCGGAATAGCCCCGTCGGCAAGAAGCATACGCACATAGACGGGATTCCAGTTATATTTTGCCGCATATTCTTTTGATGAAATATACTTCATTCCGTCCTCCTGAAAACAGGCCTTGCGTTGATTTTAGCACATAATCAATGGTAATACAATTCGGGCGGTATGCCGGCGCGTAAAGAAAGCCCGCCTGAATAATCAGGCGGGCTGAGCATATAGCTTTAAACTTTGCTTCCGCTGGCCGGAGCTGTACTTTATACGCAGCTGTCGATGTGGAACCCTTCGTAATAAGAAACCGAGTTCTTTACGAGGGGCTCGCCGCAAATGCAGCAGCAGCGCGCTTCGTCTCCGGGCTTATATGAAGCGTATGCTTTCTGACGCTCGCTTTCGAGAAAAGCGGCTGTTCCTTCCGCGTCTTCCGACATAGCCTCCGCTATGTCCTGCGAATACCTGAACTGGCTGTTGAACATGTTGTTCTCCTTCCGTTATCAAAATTTCTGTCGATTCAAGGAAATCAAGTCTTCCGGTTTTAAGCCCGCCGTAAACGGCGCGCCGTCGATTTCCATCGTGTTGCCATGCGCACACGTCATCCCGCGCGTCACTCCGAACAGCCGGCATATAAGCGGCCGGACGGGGTAGATAAGGCATTTCTTATCATCATTGTCCCTGAACTGGCAGGTAAGCGGGTTTTTATTGTGCGAGTTTGCAATTTTCGCGAGGCCGGGGGTTGCTTTTACATATTTCCGGATTTCCCTCAGCTCCGCCTTCGAGCAGAGTATAACACCGCAGCATGCGCCGCAGTTTTGACAGTTTGTATGTGTTGGCGGATACAGCAGAGCGTTCATGAACCACACCCGTCTTTCTCTGTTTCTTTACCGCGTGTCTTTGTTTTAGTCTTTTTCATTACTATTCCTTGACGGCGGCAAACACCATATGATTTGGCTCGGTTACTTTACCAAGGATTTGATAATCACCCTTATAATGCGTTGGTTCGGTATATCCGTCACGCCGCGCGTCCTGCTCGGCGTTTTTGCCTTCATAGACCGCGGCTATTCTTACTTTTAAGAATCGCGGCGTATGAATCATATCTCCGACTTTCAAGATTAGCACCTCTTTTTCAATAATAGTGTTGTGTTTTCATTTCGTTTCATCCGGGTCTTTTCTGTACAAAAACCAGTCCAGATTGTAGCTGAGCTCGTCTCTGTAGAAGACGCCGTTGTTGTCGAGGCCGGAAAACATATGAAACGAGCCCTGTTTTCCCTCATACGTGACATTTTGACCGACGACAAATCCAACTTCGATAATAAACGCGGCATCGCCTTTCGTAAGGCTCTGAACTTTCTTAAGCGACAACGCGCCGCGGTTTTTAATCTGCTCATAAAGCATAAACGCAACATCTTCTGCAGCTTCGCTGACATCAATAGACACCGCTTTGTTGACGCAGAGTTTGCGCATGATTGAATACGCTTTTTCCGGCAGCATATTAGGTCTCATTTTTTGTCTCCTTAAACTTGAATTTCATCAGGGTTTATCTGGATGATTTCCTTACCTTTTTTCTTAGCGTACGTAACGCAGTTGGCCGTACCGCCCTTTGTGCCGTTCCAGACAGCCATAACAACATCTGACCGGTCGACCATATACTCGTTTCTGAGCTGCATTTTCAGCGGATGGTACGTGCCGATAGGGGAGGTGTGGCGTTGGTATTTCGGAATGGTGTCCACCAACACAACCTCGTCGGCCTGGCAGCGCTGCTGACGCAGCTTTTCAACATCTTTTTTGTTATACCAATTGGCGTCCTGTTTTTCGAAGGGCATCGCCAATACAAGTCTGATGTTCTCGTCTTTGCATACAGTTGTCCTGAGCTCTTGAACGATTTCAAAACTCATCTGGTCGATGCCGAGGGCGCCGCCACAGATAAACGTTATTGACTCGCCGGTATGCTCGCTTATCAAAGTTATTAACTTTGACCTGAGCACTTTAATAACGGCTTGGTTTTTTGGTGTGCTCCAGTCATAGCCGCCCAATTTATCAGGCCGGTGTCCGGTAAAACAAAACGTTATTTCCGGCCCGCCGTATTCATACTGGCCATAAGCCCAGTGTTCGGCGTGACCACAGCTGCATTTATACAGATATTCAACCAAACCTACGTCTTCCGACCACGTTTCAGCTTCAACGGACTGCCCACATTTTCGGCAGGTCCAAGTTTGTTTACTCATTTTTAACTCCTTAAGTTATCGTCTTTATCCCTGCGCATACGGCGCAGACGTAATTGCTGCCGTCCCATTTGAGCGTCTTGTTTTGGGCGCCGCATATCGGGCAAGTAGCATTGCGCCTTGGTGCGCGTTCGAATGAGTAACGAATAGAGAATGGCTGTTGACAATAAGGTCCTTTGACCGAGGTTCCGCAAAATGATGACATCAGCATACCGGTTGCCAACAAGGACGCAAGCTGTTTGCCGGGAGAGCTTGAAGAAACAACTCCAATTTTCATCGGTTCGTTCATATCGCGCCTCCGGCTGCGTACCCATCAAAACTCAAAACTTCTTTAATTTGGGAGACAGTGACTTTAATAAGTCTGAAGTTCGCGCCGTTGTACTCATCCGACAGTGTGCCGATTCTTGATGCTTGATTGAGCTTGTTGCAGTATGTGGCTGCATAGCTTAAATCAAACATGCCGTGAATACCTGTTTTCTGCCAGTAATCGCCGTTGGCGGAGTTCTGGCCGCTCCGATACTCGGCAAGAAAAGACTTGTCTTCTATGGTATACCATTTTTCGGAATCCTTGGGTTGAAATTCGATTTGATAGATGGTGTAAGAACCATCATTACGCATAAGCGACATCTCGCTGCGCCTCCTTTGTTATATATGTTTTTGATTCATATAGACAACGGGTATGCCAAATTCTTTAGCTTTGATAATTTCCGCGCGCATTCCTTCTGATAATCTGTCTCCGTATACACGCAGTTCATCGCAGAACCTGAGCAGGAATGTGCCGATTCTCATGCCGGCCTGACGTTCTTCCTCTACACTGTCGTCCAGAAAAGACGTACAGTAGACATGGCTTGCTATCGGTATGTTCCCCTCAAGCGTAATATCGCGGCAATATTCCTTTGCTTTTGCGACGTTTGCTTCTACATCGCCGCGCAGAGGGCTGCATACGCAAATGACCTTCACTTGCTTTTCCGTCGTGACAAACGAGGGCGGCACATATGCTACCGGCTCAAATGTCACGCCCATATCTTCAAGTGTTTTAATCAATAGCGCGACGCCTTCCGTGTCGTTCATTAGCTCTTGTGCCAATTCGACCTTGTCGTCGGCATACCAGCCCTCGGGATATTCTCCTTTTGCTGCCCGGTACATTAGAATACGCCCGTCCAGCTCTTCGGGAATTCCGTGTTTAACGCAAAGAGCGAGAAGCTCCATGGCGCTGATAAAAGAAATAGTTTGATTCATTGTTTGTCTCCTATGGTGTACTGATATTCAGATGCAATCTGATTTTTTCATAGGTCTCCCGGGATACCATCGCGTACCTTCCGCCACCGAGGTTTAAGTGGATTATTCCGTCTCCTTCAGCCCATATGCCGTCTATGCGCGATGACCAGACATTGAGTTCTGCCGGAACATTGTTTTTGAGGGCTTTTGTCAGCCCGTTAACTGTCCTGCAATGTTTCATTTGTTTGGCTCCTTCTTTAAGCTATATGTTATTGAACTCCTGTCGTCGATAATATCTGCCTGACTTTAGTATGAATGATTCGGCATATACTCAGCGTGTTTATATAGAACAAACCCGCCTGACGGCGGGTTTGACTCGTTCGTGTATTGGGCAGTTATACTTCGATAGTGTTCCAGCAGAGGACAAACACAGTCTGCGCGATTTCGACATCCGTCTGCGGCGCCGTACAAGGCGCTGCCTTGGCGTCATAGGTGAATCCCTTACCGGATAGCCCGTTGATGATTCCAATGCCGTCAGCGACGCTGCCGTCGCTGTCAACGGCGTTTCCGTTGATGGTGAAGGCAAACTGCTTTGAGTTTACCTGGAGCTTCGCAAAATCGGAGTCCCACGGAATGATGCTCCAGCCGTTCGCCCCGGTCATTGTCACCGAGAATATGCTGACGGGGCCGTAGGCGTTGTTTGTAATCTGGATATTGTCCGCCGTTGTTATTGAGCCGTCTGCTGCCATTGAAACAGGTAATGCCATCGGGAGCGTCACGTTGAAGATTGTCGGGGTCTGGTTCAGGGCGACAACGGAGCTGCCCGGCTCCAGGATGTTGGTAATGCCGAAATTGGCTGAGACTGTGCTGCCTTCAACGTGCTGCGCAAACACAGAGTACGTGCCGTTTGACGTAACGATAAAGTAGTCTGTGAATTCTGTGCCGTTGGTTTCAAACCACGCATCGTCATGCTCGCCCTCGGCGTACTTAAAGGTGTACTCATCGTCACCATCGGCAAGCAGTTGTATTTCAGGAGCGCTCATTATATATGCAACGCCGCCAATGCCTTCGTTATTGAATGAAAGCTGTATCCTACCGTTAGCGATGGAAACCGAGACTTTAACGGCTTCCCGTGTAGGCATAAGCAATGCCGGAGGCTGCGGAACATCGATGGCGGGTATGATATTCCATCCGGCATACAATGTATGGTTGCCGGCAGTCTCGACAATGCTGTCTGGCGTAATCAGTGTGCCTGTTTTGCCGGGACCGGTATACCAGCCTGCAAAGGTATAGTTCTCGCGTGCGGGTGTCGGCAGTGTACCGTAAACAGAGCCGTAAATTACCTCAAAAGTCGACGGGGAATCTGTGCCCTGTGAATTCAATGAGACTGTATATGTATTTGCTGTCCATTTCGCATGAAGGGTGATATCTTCTGCTCCAACCGTATTCACGGAAAAGTTCCACGGCGTCTTCAAAGCTGAGTCACTGAACCAGCCGGCAAAGGCGTGACCGGTTCTTGAAGGTGTCCCGGGCTGCGTCGCTTTGCTGCCGTTGTAAACCTGCTGTTGAGAGACGGCCGCTCCTCCGTTGCTGTTAAACGTGACGGTGCAAATACTCGGCCCTTCGTTCGTATACCAGTATCCCGATGATTCGCCGTTATTGGGATATGCGCCCGCATATCCGTACACGTATCCGTAAAAAATCTGTCCCTTGCATGAAGTTTGTATTTGATTTGCTGAATATACAAAAATCTGATAATCATAGTTGCTGTTTATAAGATATTGCATTTGATGCAATGTGTTGCTGTATTCATTTATGGTATATTTGTATCCGTTGTTAAAAGCTGAGGCTGCAGTGGTTGTAATTCCTGTGACGCCTACAAAACGGCCTCCTTCTATGGTGTAGTCCTTATAGAACGTATCGTAAAAACCGACAGATATAGATGTGCCGTAAGAAAGGAATAATTCGTAACTTGCCTCTGTTCCGATATTCCACTTTCCCCATTTGTACATAGGCGTTCCTGAAACGGTACCTTCCGAAGCCGCCGCCGGATTAACAGCCGCGATGGTAAATACCATTAACAGCGCAACGAACAGAGATATATATTTTTTTATTGACATGATTTTCACTACCTTTTTTTTATTGCGTGCTTTAAATGCAGGTCGGTGTCTTTTGTTTCGAGAGGCTTTCCCGCTGTTTTGAAAAAACAAACTTTATGATTTTTTCCTGCTGTGTTCTGTCGATACCGAAAAACTCGGCCCTCGACGCATAAACCACCGCGCCTTTTTTAAAGCCGCCGGCCTCCTCGGACGATATTATCCTTGCGAGGACAAATGTATCTGTGCTACCCAGCGTTATTCTGCATATAATCTTGTCGCCGGGATTAAACCGCTTGTCCGATATAAAGCGCATTCCGCCGCCGCTGATATCGAGCGCTGTCGCGCTGCGTATTTCAGCTGTTCTTATATCTTTCTCGATTTCCTCTGAAATCTGGATGTCCAAATTAACGTTGACCCTGAAAAATTGGCGCCGCTGTATGCGCTTAAAATCATCTGTCTCTATCCTCAGGCATGAAACGCCGTCTATAAACAGGCTTTGACAGGAAATGCCTTTGGCGGCGAACATCTCAAAAGCGGTATAAATCTCAACCGCGCAAGCGCTTGACGGCGGTATTGAGACATGCGTGCCGTCGCAGACGGGCGAAATAACCGTAACAGAATTCTGCTGCGGTTTTTCCTTGAGGTATGTGGAATATTTCTTTCCCCGGCCGTCGCAGCCGGCAATCACAGAAGCCTTATTTCCAGGCCCGCAGTTGCTGATGCCCATGGCAGCCTCCTTTTCCCGGTTAATTATCGTTTGCAATAAACTGTTTGTATTGATGAATCCTATAAGATTAGTATGGCAGAAGCCTGTTGTTTTTCGTTTAAAGCCAGACCTGATAAACAAGCCTGGCTTCTTTTTATATTAAACGGCATTCTGATGCCACTTCATGACAAAAACAACATCCGCAATTCTGTCTTCGTTTATAGTCATCGTCATCGGCGCAATCTTCGCGTCATACTCAAACGATTTTGAATCAAGGCCTTCGATAATGCCTATATTGTCCGAGACGCTTCCGTCCGGGCTGACCGGGAAATAACGCAGAGTAAAATTGACAACACATTTACTGTATGCTTTTTCATAAATGGCTTCCTTCCGATGCGTTTAATATTAGTATGATTGAACTCCAAAAATTTACTGTTTTTGCCTGATAAACAGCAAAGCCGCCCTTTAGGCGGCTTTGTTGCATAGCTTATATCTTTTCGTAAATGAATGTCCAGTATGGATACCCGGTTGCGTGATTACAGCATTCGAGAACGGCCATTAAGATTATCGGAAATTCAAAATAGGCCGCAAGAAATGTTTTAATCTCACTGGGACTGCAGTTAAAAAACGCTTGAACCTTCTTGCCCCAGACTTTTTTGCTGCAGACGTCGTATTTATTGTCGTCCATTTGATACATCCGGTCAGAGTACGCTGTTCCGTATTGACCATCAGGCTGATAGGCCGGGTTTTTCCAAACGACGAATTCATCGTAATTATACGGAAATTCTTTTTTTGTTCTCGGAACCGGTCTTCCTTTAAGGTCCACCGGCCAGTTTGATGCTTTGAAATAATCGATTGATTGCATTGTTGTCATATCCAATTTCTGTCCTCCCGTTCTTTTGGCTCATAAGGTCCTCTATTAATGAGAGAGGAGCATTCGCTCTGCTTCTTTCGCAGCGGCCTTTCGAGTGTTGATTTGCATGTGCAGGGTGCTTTCCCGCAGGCCGGGCAGAGCCCTGCCCGCAGGCGTTCATCAACGTGCGGAGGCCTTTGCATCGGGTCGCAGCCAAAGCCGAAACATCCGGTGCAAAGGTTTTGAGAGCGTTCGCCGGTCAGCTTATACTCGCGTGGTTTTCTGGCTTTTTTGAATTTAGCCGATTCGTATTGTTTTGGCATTTTGTCTCCTTTGCGTCAGGCAAAGGCGTCATTAAGACGCCCGTACCTTTGACTGCTTACAAAACTCGCCGAATGATATATCGTAGGCATCATTAAAATTCAGCCATACCTCGTATCGCGCCGCTCCGTGGCTGTCCGCCTTCACCGGGATATCAAAATCCCAGATGCTGACGCTATACCATCGGACGGGATTCCCGGCCATGTAGCCGTGAAAATCAGGACTTCTCATCGGCGGCCTCGCGCGTCGCGCTTTTGTTCCAGGTGTTGATGGCCTCTGTTCTCATCGCATATTTGGCTGTGCGGACAATCAGGCCGTTTTTCGCACAGTTCGGGCATTCGATAATAGCAGAACGGACGCTGTCTTCCTTGACGTCCGGCGCCTGCTTGCAGACGGGGCAGGGGAAGGGAAGGCCGAAGTCTTTTTTGAACGCAACCTCGACGCACATATAGACATATGTATCGAGGAATTTTTTGACGTCGGCGTATTTACCCTCCACCAGCTCGTATGGCACGAAAACAAGCAGCTCGTGTCCGACCGGGTCGGTATTGTCTCCGACAAAGATGCTGCATCCTTCCAGGACGGGAAACGCTTCGACTTCCTTCGCGTATGCTTCCACGGCGCTAAAAAACTGTTTGACGATGACGTCGCCGCCGATGTCGTCGTTGACGTCCCAGCCACAGAGTTCCAGGATGTAGTCCCTATCGAACAGGTAGCAGATTGCTATCCCGGGTTTACCTTCGCAGCGGACGACATACTGTGTGCCGCCGCCGTCCTCGCTCCAGAAGTTTTCGTACAGCTCGCGCTCTTTGGGCGGAAGCTCTTCCGACGTGTGGACGATATAAAAACCCGTGCCAAGCATCGGGTCGCCCGGCATATTGATGTCGCCGGTAGCGTTGCAGAAATAAAACAAAGTGTTGTGTTTGTAAGCGTCGTTAAGTGATTTTACCATCTGTAACGACTCCTTTCGAATTAAGTTTTTT
>JAAYBH010000425.1 GCA_012718935.1 Clostridiales bacterium | reverse complement strand
CGGGTAAAAAAGTGCTGCTGCTCTTTACGCAGGGGCAGCGGGATACGGATATGTTCCGCCATTACTTCGAGCATGTGGGTAAAAACATGCAGTTTATGGGGTTCGGCGATTACAGAATCCTCGTCGCAGGCGGCACACATCAGCCTGAGCAGGTTCTATGCCAGAAAGACGTGATAGAACAAGCGGAAGACATGGGGAAATGGCTCTGCGAGTAACAGGACGAGGGCAGACCAATGATCTGCCCCTGCATTGTTAACAGAGTCTTCTTCGTAGGGGCGGACCTCGTGTCCGCCCCGGCTGCGTCAAGAGTTCATCTATGCCCTCAATGCATTTAACAGCATGCGGAAGCCGTAATCCCTGAATTTCTGTTTTGTCAGCCGCAGCTTGTCACGGAAGTATTGATCCTTCTGCTCCGCCGTTTTTATGATACCGCAAAGGCTTGCCCACAGCGTATATACCGACAGAATCGGGTCCAGGTCGGATCGAAGGAAACCCGACTCCACTCCGTTCATAATCATTTCAGACAAGATGACGTTGATCTCTTCGCCAACGACGTAGATATCCCGCAGGACGGGCTGCTTTTCGAATTCTCCCTCATCCATGCCGATTTCTCCCAATATGCCGCCGAAATAAAGAGGATACTCCCTCTGAAAGTCCGTCAGCGTACGGCATACGGCGTTGTAGGCCTCTTCGAAACCCGCCTTTTTCCTGATCGCCGACCTGAACCTGTCCCTCAGCAGAACCATTCTGTCAAATAGGATATGGTTATAAATCTCCTCCTTGCTCACGAAATAGGAATAGAGGGTCGATTTGCTGCAATCGGCTTTATCGGCGATATTATCCATTGTCGTCCGGGAAAAGCCGTTGGCTTCAAAGAGTGATTTGGCCGCGCTCAGGATGTTGCCGCGGTTGAATTCCGTCAGCCTTTCGTGTTTTGTCATTTCATATACACCGGCCCAATTTTCATACTGACATTACGATTATTATACTCTGAGTTCGATAATTTGTAAACTGAAATCGCTGCGTTTTCGCAGCGATTTTTAAAGCTTAAGTATCCTTTTCGGGTTATCGTAAAACAGAGCTTTTGCGATTTCCAATGCTTTGACTTCGCTGAACACGCCCTGCCCGATTTTTTCCGCCAAAACCGACGCAACATTCCGCCGCGCGATTTCCAGATGCCCGTAAATGCCGTCCACGAACATGTAATCGCCGCCGAAAGCCGATATTTTGTTATACGGGACCGCGTCGAGGAAGTCCCGCAGCGCGCCCGCGCTGGCGGATGGCGAGATGATATGCGCCCAGCACATATCAATGAAGACGTTGGGGAACATCTTTGCCAGCGCGCAGGCGACGGACTGATACGGGTAGCCGATATGAAACAGGTCGAAATCCACCTCGGGGTATTCGATAAAAAGGTTCGACAGGAGCTCGGGGTTCCCGTTGGAAATGATGTTGCCGGTCCCTTCAAACAAGCCCGTATGAAACTGGACGGTCAGGTGCCGCTGCGCGGCAAGCTTCATCACATGGTGCATCATAAAGTCCTGCAGCTCCCGGGGGAACTCCAGTAAAGCGTCATTTTTTATACGCTTTCTTTCCCACAAGCAGAGCGCTTCCTCAAAAAGCGCTTTCGCTTTGACATAACCGGTTTTTTCAAAGCGCAGAGGCCTGTGATAGGCAATGGAGGTTTTTATTGTTCCGGCCTCATACCGGCGCAGCAGGAGTGTCATTTCCCGTTCGAGCGCTTCCATCCAGTCGTCAAGGCAGCGCACCTCAAGGCCGTGCTTTTCCCTGATATGCGCCATGATATCCCTGCCGAAGGGCTCCGAAGGCATGATAAAGTTCTGAGGCTGCCAGGCGGGCTTGAACATTGGGATTTTGTTCTCTATATGGAACGTCCAGATATCGATGACGCACGTTTCAATTCCGCACAGCTCCCGGAGCACCCATGCAAAATGACCCGGCTTTTTATGTGCCAGGAACGCCTCATTGAGCGGCTGGATCGTGCGGCCGCTGACCCCGTCGATGCCATAGATGCCCTGGACGGTGATATCCAGCGCCCGCCCGTAGCCCGTATACCGGCAGAGCTCCCAATAAGGTTCGACGGTCTTCCAGCGGTCGGTGATGTTTTTGCCGCTGTCAACAACAAAGCTGAGATCCTCCTGCTTCATGCCTGCCGACAGAATATCGCTTCTCATATAATGGAGCAGATATTCGCTCAGCACATCGCTTTGTTCCGCGCAGCGGACCTCCTCGTCCCATACCAGGTGCTCATGGGTATCGATGACAGGCATTTTTCGAATTTCGTTGTACAGCCTTTCCGGCAGTGCGTTATTCATGACTGCCTCCTGACGTCAATGGCTTTAATACTTGTCGTAGCTGACGATCTCGACAAGTTCCTTTCTCGGGCGCGGAACAGCCTCCCCGGTGGGGTAGCCCAGCGGTGTGAAGGCGACAACACTGACGTCGTCGGGGATGCGGAGCGCCTTTTTCACCTTGTCGGCGTAGAAGTGGCCAAGCCAGCAGGTGCCGAGGCCGAGGGCGTGCGCCTCAAGGAGCATGTACGCCATGGCGATGGAACAGTCCACCGTGTCGGTCGGCTGACCACAGTCCATGACCCGGTGGTTTGTCCCGCAGGCGACGATGGCACAGGGCGCCTCGCCCACATGGGGCTGTCCGTCCGCCGCTTCCATCAGCTTTTGAAGCTTTTCCTTATCCCGGACAATAATAAAATGCCAGTTCTGGCCGTTCTGCGACGAGGGCGACAGTCTGGCCGCTTCCAGGATCAGCCTGAGCTTCTCCTCCTCCACCGGTTTACTGCTGAATTTCCGGATGCTGCGCCGTGTTTTGATTGCTTCCATAACATCCATATTTCCGACCTCCTACATAATTAGTTAAAAAGTGATACGATCCAGACAATAAGCGGCGCGATGATAATGGCTGGCAGATAATTTGCCACCTTGATCTTCGTGACACCGATCAGGTTCAGGCCCAGCGCGATGATGATGAGGGATCCGGCGCAGGTGAGCTCGTTAATGGCTTGTGTTGTCAGCACAGGGGCGAGATACCGGGCCAGCATAACGAGCGCGCCCTGAAAAACAAAGACAAACCCGGCGGCGCAGATGACCCCGGCACCCAAGCTCACCGACAATATGAGGGAAGAAACAAGGTCCAGAAGCGATTTTATAAAAATCGTCTCGTTGTTGCCCGTCAGGCCTGACTGGAGCGAGCCGACAATCGTCATGGAGCCGATGCAGAATAAAAGCGACGCGGTGACGAACCCTTCGGCAACTGATACCGTGCCGTTGGCGTTTTTAAACCGCCTGCCGATCAGCGCACCCAACGCGTTTAGCCATCTGTCCAGGTCGATGGCCGTACCGATGATCGCACCAAGCACGATTGATCCTATCAGAATCAGCGTGTTTTCTCCTTTTAGAGCGCCGGATATGCCGATATAGACCGTACAAAGCCCAATGCCCAGCATCACGGCGTCCGTCAGCTTTTTGGGAATAGCTTTTTTAAACAGCAGCCCAATCAGGCTGCCGACAAGAACTGTCGCCGTGTTGACAAGGACACCGATCACGACATCTATCTCCTTTAGCATAGTATACCGACATCTTAAAGCATCACGGAGAATATGTCAAATACCACCAGTATCCCAGTTTGCGTTGTAATT
>JAAYBH010000007.1 GCA_012718935.1 Clostridiales bacterium | reverse complement strand
TCTTTCATCAAGGGCGTCGATCTGGTTGCGGATTTCCTCGGGGAGCTTGTCGCCGAGGGTGTCGTAATAGGCTCTGATACTGGCGGCTTCCTGAGTCCAGCGGTCTCTGTCGACCTCGAAGAGCTGCTTTAGGATCGCGGGGTCGATATTAAGACCTTCCGTGTCGATGGCGCCGGGTGCCGGCAGATAGCCGATGGGCTCGGTGACGGCCTTGCCGCGGCCGGAGACACGCTGACAGACCCACTTGATGATACGGCTGTTTTCGCCGTAGCCGGGCCAGAGGAATTTGCCGTCCTGCTTCCTGAACCAGTTGACCATAAATATCTTTGGGAGCTTGTCTGGGGATGTCTTCTTACCGATGTCCAGCCAGTGCCTGATGTAGTCGCAGACATGGTAGCCCATAAAGGGCAGCATGGCATAGGGGTCGCGGCGCACTTGGCCGATCTTGTCGGAGATGATGGCGGCGGTGACCTCCGAGCCCAGGATCGAGCCCATGAAAACGCCGTGCTCCCAATTGAGGCTCTGGTGAACGAGGGGGATCGTCGACGGGCGGCGTCCGCCGAAGAGGATTGCCGAAATGGGGACGCCCTTGGGGTCTTCCCACTCCGGGGCGATGGCGGGGCACTGGGAAGCCGGCGCCGTAAAGCGGGAATTCGGGTGTGCGGCCGGTTCCTTTGAATCCGGTGTCCAGTCGTTGCCCTTCCAGTCGATGAGATGGCCCGGCGCGTCATAACCGATGCCCTCCCACCACACGTCGCCGTCGTCTGTGAGGGCCACGTTCGTGAAGATGGTGTTCTTTTCGATGCTCTTCATCGCGTTGGGGTTACTCTGCATCGAGGTGCCCGGCGCGACGCCGAAGAAGCCCGCTTCAGGGTTGATGGCGTAAAGGCGGCCATCCTCGCCGAATTTCATCCAGGCGATATCGTCGCCGACCGTCTCCACCTTCCAGCCCGGAATCGTGGGAATGAGCATCGCAAGATTCGTCTTGCCGGTGGCGCTTGGGAAGGCGCCCGTGATATATTTTTTATTGCCCTCGGGATCCGTGACGCCGAGGATCAGCATATGCTCGGCCATCCAGCCCTCGTCACGCGCCTGAACGGAGGCGATGCGCAGGGCAAAGCATTTTTTCCCCAGAAGAGCATTGCCGCCGTAGCCCGAACCGTAAGACCAGATCATTCTCTCCTCGGGAAAATGGCTGATATATTTTTGTTCCATCGGCGCACAGGGCCAGGACGAATCCTTCTGCCCCTTTTCCAATGGCGCGCCGACGGAATGGAGGCATTTGACGAAATCGCCGTCGCCCAGAGTATCCAAGACCTTTTTGCCCATGCGCGTCATAATGCGCATGTTGACAACGACATAGGGGCTGTCGGTAATTTCAACGCCGATCTTGGACATGGGCGAACCTACGGGACCCATGGAGAAGGGCATGACATACATCGTCCTCCCCTTCATGCACCCGGTGTACAGCGCCGTCATCGTCGTCTTCAGCTCATCCGGATCGATCCAGTTGTTTGTCGGGCCGGCGTCCTCTCTGCTTTTCGAGGCAATAAAGGTCCGGTCCTCCACGCGGGCCACGTCCGAGGGGTGGCTGCGGAACAGATAGCAGCCCGGCCGCTTCTCAGGATTCAGCGGAATTGCCATCCCTGACGCAACCATTTCCCGGAGCAGCCGATCGTTTTCCTCCTGGGAGCCGTCGCACCATTGAATGGCGTCCGGCTGGCACATTTTTGCAATTTCCTCTACCCAATCCTGCAGTTTTTTGTTTGTCATCGCAAAATCCTCTGTTTCCTCGTTTTTTTTTTTACAAAAAACCGACCTTTTGAAGCTTGCATCTAATGACCCTGCAGTGTGAAAGGCTTCGGTCTGTTATTCAGAAATGGGGCTTCAAGCGTCCATCACTTTAAGGTGATCGGAGACGATGAGCTTTGCGTCGGTCACCGCCTGGATTTCTT
>JAAYBH010000424.1 GCA_012718935.1 Clostridiales bacterium | reverse complement strand
TTGGTTTTGATTTTCGTCAGGTCTTTGGGAACGGGAACGTAGGCCATTTACCACACCTCCTGTTCAAATAATTGATTTAATTTGTCCTGCATTGCATGGATCACCTCCGTTAATGCGCGTTAAAAATAGCCTTTGAAAGGCTTCCGGTTTTGAAAAGCGTGAAGCACAGCAGCACCGTATAGCCCATGCAGGCCCATATCGCCGCGATGATATCGGTTTCGGTTGCGATATTCTGTACCAGCACCGCATAGATGCCCACGCAGACCATGATGAGAAAGGCTTGGAAACCCAATGCCAGCAGGGATTTCAGGTAGTTTTTCCCCATGCTGCCCCATTCCCGGTTGACCATCGTAGCAAGAGGAATCGGGCCAAGTGAGGTCATGAGGTAGATTTCCAGCATCCTCCCATAAATGATGATGAAGATACAGACGGACAGCGCCTTCATGGTGATGCCCACGAAGATGCTTTGGAACCACAGCCCGAAAAGCGGGCCTAATTCCATTGCCTGCAAGCGCGTTTCCATATCCGGTATCGCGCTGGCAAGATCGATTCCGGCATCGGATATGATGACGCCCGCGCTTTGGTTGACTACATGCTGCGCCACGTCGAACACACCCATAATGATAGAAAAAGTATTGGTGACGAGCAGCACCGCCACAAAGGTTTTGAACACCCACTTAAAGAACATCCAGGTGTCCATGTCGTGCAGGTTATTTCTGTCTATGACCATTTGGATCAGCTCATAGCACATCACAAAGGCTAGTATCAGTCCGGCAATGGGGATGATGACCGTTTCGGAGAGGGTCTGGATCATGGAAAAGACGCCGCTGTTCCATTGCAGCGGCGTCTTGCCCACTTCACCCGCGATTTCGCCAACTTGTGTGTTGACGTTATCGAACATCCCCGACAAATTTCCCACAATGCCGTCAATCAGAATGTCTTTCAGCCATTCGGCAATTTTGTCGATGATGCTTTGCATAACCGTTTACCCGTCGATCAACCGAACAGGCCGGAGAGCAGAGGCACCAGTACAAGGCCGATCAGGGCAACGCCGCCGCCTGCCATGAGCTGTTTCATACCCTGGCTTTTCGCGCCCGGATTATCGTTTCCGTAACCTTCGAGAAGGTTAATCGCGCCCCAGATGGCAAGGCCCGCGCCCAGGGCAATGACGAGAGTTTGCAGTACGTCTACCGCGCTGTTAAAGAAATCCATAATGTTACCTCCATTTTTTGTTTTGTTGTGGATACATGAAAAAACCGCCTCACTGGGCGGCTTCCGGTTCGTCGGAGAGGTCGATGTCGTATACATCATAAACCTCATCCGGCTTAGGTTTTAAGCTGGTGGAAAGATATTTTTCAATGCTGAACGTGTTCTTAGGGTCGGCGTCGGACAGATACTTGTAATTTGGGTGCTTGGTGATGTCGTACTTCTCCGAGAGAAAGGGTCTTACGCCCCGAAGCTGGAAGACGCACTTGCCGCCGCTCATGACGGCCAGCTCATCCATGCTCATCAGCTCCTTTCCCAGCTTCTGATAACTGAGGCCATAAGACTTTTCGCGTCCCCGGTTCTCGGAGGTGTTGTAGAGGTCTATCGTCTCCTTTCCTAAAGTTTCGGACAGCTCCTTTAAGGTGGTGCGCTCCTTGCCGCCCAGGAAAATGGCGCTGTCGCAGTTACCAGTGATGGTATCGGCGTTGTCCTTATAAATCGCTTTGAGCTGACTTTGCGCCTGTAAAAACAGACAAGCCGATATTTCCCGGCTGCGGATGGTCGCCATGAGCTTTTCCAGCTTGGGTATCTGCCCGATATTCGCGCATTCGTCGATCAGGCAGCGCACATGCACCGGGAGCCTGCCGCCGTATACATCGTCAGCTTTTTCGCACAGCAGGTTGAAAAGCTGGGTATAGGCCATAGATACTAAAAAATTGAACGTATCGTCGGTGTCGGAAATAATGATGAACAGAGCCGTCTTGCGGTCGCCCAGGGTGTCCAGCTCCAGCTCGTCATAAGCTGTCAACTCGCGCAGCTCCTGAATGTCAAAGGGCGCAAGCCTCGCGCCGCAGGAAATCAGGATACTTTTTGCTGTTTTGCCCGCCGCTAGCTTGTATTTCTTATACTGCCGGACGGCAAAGTGGTTCGGATTCTTCTTCTCCAGCTCCTTGAACATCAGGTCAACCGGATTCTCAAATTCCTCATCATCCTCCCGGACTTCCGAGGCGTTGATAAACTCAATGAGCGTGGAAAAGTTTTGTTCCTCCTGTGGGGCCTCATAGTGGATGTAGCCGATAAGCGCCGTATACAACAAGGTTTCCGCTTTCACCCAGAAGTCATCCGAGGGCTTGCCCTCGCCCTTGGTGTTGGTAATCAGGGTCGTGACCAGCTTCAAAATGTCCTTTTCGCTGTAGATATAAGCGAAGGGATTGTAATGCATGGACTTTTTGAAATTGATGGTGTTGAGGATTTTGATGCGGTATCCCTTGCGCTGCAACAGCTTTCCGCACTCCACCACAACGCTGCCCTTGGGGTCGGTCACGACATAGGAGCTGTGGCACTGCATGAGGTTCGGCTTTAACACAAAGCGGGTTTTGCCACTGCCGGAGCCGCCCACGATCAGCACATTCTTGTTCCGTGCCGTCCGAGGGTCTTTGGGCCGGTTGTTCATGGTAAGCCGTTCGGTCTGCGTCAGGATGACGTTGTTTTCAAAAACAGGGTCAATATACGGCTGAATGTCCCTGGCCGTCCCCCAGCGCGCGGAGCCGTACTCCACGTTTTTGCGGAATTTCCGGGCGTTGCGGCCTTTGACATACACCGCCAACCGGAGGGCGGCGGCAAGCAGCAGGCCTATGAGCAGGTCATGCAAATGAAAGCTGGGCAGCGGGTTTCGGAACGCGGCGGCGAGGCCGGCTAAAATGTGTAACAGCTTTGCGCTGAAATCCGCACCGGAAGCCAGCCGCCACGCCTCACCGAGATTGGTGTCAAACAGGCCGATAAACAGGTAAGGCAGGTTGGGAAGCAGCTTTTTGATCGTTGTTTTCATCGCGTCTGCTCCTGTTCCCGGCGCTTC
>JAAYBH010000423.1 GCA_012718935.1 Clostridiales bacterium | reverse complement strand
GAAGGGCTTTTTTATCAATGCAAAATCCGGTGTGCTCCATCTCGGCCAGCACGCGGCACAGCGGCAGCTCTATCCCGGAAAACAGCTTGTCCATCCCAAGTTCCGTCAGCTTCGGCTCGAGCTTTTCTTTTAAAATCAAAATCGCCGCCGCCTCCGATAAGAGCCTTGCAAGCTCCTGGTCGCGATCCAGGAGCGACAGCTGCCCGTCTTCATCCTCCCCCGCCTGCAGGGAAAAGCCGCCGTAAGCTTCCGAAAGCCGCCGGAGGTTATAGGAGCTGTCCGTCGGGGAGAGCAGATAGGCCGCCAGCGCCGTATCGAATATCCAGCCGTCGGAAGCTATGCCCATATCCAGCAGCCGGCGCTGCAGATCCTTGATATCGTGCCCGGCTTTTTTAATATCCGGCCCGAACACCTGCGCCAGCGCGCCGCCGTAATCCTCCGTCGTATCGCGGCGCAGGATAAAAGCCGTCTGCGCATCATCGACTAAAAAAACAACCGTCTCCATGCCGTCGTCGCACCGCACGGCTACCCAGGGGGCAGTCTTGAGCGCCAAAAGCATTTCGGATATGTCGGCAGCGGTGATGATATTCCTGCTGCGGCATTCTCCCGTATAGCTCTCAGCAACCGGCAGCTCAGCTTCGGGCGGCTTGAGATTGAACCTTTCGGTCAGTTTTGTAAATTCAAGCCGACGGAACAGGGCGTAGAGTATGTCGTTATCAGCCTCCCGGCGTGTATTGGCCTCGGGGTCAAAATCAAGGGGCACGTCGCGGCAGATTGTCGCCAGCGTATGCGACATGAACGCGGCCTCCCGCCCGCACGACAGCTTATTCTTCACGCTGTCCCTGATGTCCAGGCCATCGAGCCCGTCATAAATTTCCTTGACTGTTCCGAACCGGCGCACCAGCTCCAGCGCCGTTTTTTCTCCGACGCCGGCGACGCCGGGGATATTGTCGGACGAATCCCCCATGAGGGCCTTTAAATCCACCATTTTCGGCGGGTCGAAGCCGTACTCCTCACTGAATGTCTCCGGCGTGTATTCCTTTGTCTCCGTCTGGCCTAGGCGTGATTTTACGTGCTTGACATGGGTCGTATCGGTGACAAGCTGCAGGCTGTCCTTGTCGCCGGTGACGATGACGCATTCCCAGCCGGCCTCCTCGCACTTTTGAGCGATCGTGCCGATGAGATCGTCGGCTTCCCAGCCGGCCAGCTCGTAGCGCGGGATGTTCATGGCGTCCAGCACGTCCTTGAGTATCGGCATCTGAACGGCCAGCTCCTCCGGCATACCCTTGCGCTGCGCCTTGTAAGCGTCATACTGCTCATGGCGGAAGGTCGGCGCAGGCAGATCAAACGTCACGCATAGAGCGTCCGGCGCTTCATCATTCAAGAGCTTCAATAAAATCGTCAGGAACCCGTAGACGCCGTTTGTAGGCGTCCCGTCCTTCGTCGTGAGGAGCCTGATCCCGTAAAATGCCCTGTTGACAATGCTGTTCCCGTCAAGCACCATAAGCTTCATGTCATATCACCTTCTAAGCCTTTTTCCACTTCACACCCTGGGGGGTGTCCTCGAGGATTATACCCATCTCTTTGATCCTGTCGCGGATGCGGTCGGCCTCCGCCCAGTTTTTCTCTTTTCTCGCTTCCTGACGGGCTGCGATGAGCGTTTCGACTTCCCCGGCCAGCGTTTTTTCGCTCTCGTCGCTGTATATAAGGCCAAGGACGCCGGTAAGCTCGTCAAAAATGTCCAGCAGCGCGCCGGCCAGCGCTTTGGACGGGCGGTGCTCAGGTATCGTGACGGAATTGGATAGGCGGGCCAGCTCGAAGATGACGGCGATGGCGTCCGCAGTGTTGAAATCGTCGTCCATGGCTTCAATAAACCGCTCCCGGTACGCGGCCAGCCCGGTGAGGAGCGCGCGCTCGTT
>JAAYBH010000422.1 GCA_012718935.1 Clostridiales bacterium | reverse complement strand
TGGCGGCGCCCGCCATGGCAGTCTGACGGCCATCGGGGCCGTTTCACCCCCGGGCGGTGACACCTCGGAGCCGGTATCCCAGGCGACGATGCGCATCGTCAAGGTTTTCTGGGGTCTGGACGCCTCCCTCGCTTATTCCCGCCATTTCCCGGCTATCAACTGGCTGACAAGCTATTCCCTATACCTGGACACGTTAAAGCCCTGGTACGACAATTCCTTTGGCCGTGAGTTCATGCAGAACCGCGAACGGACGATGGCGCTCCTGCAGGAGGAAGCCGAGCTTCAGGAGATTGTCAAGCTCGTCGGTCAGGATTCCCTCTCCGCACCCGACCGGCTGACCCTTGAAACGGCTAGAATGATCCGCGAGGATTTCCTTCAGCAGAACGCCTTCAACGAGCTTGACTCCTATTCCTCTTATGAGAAACAGAAACAGCTGCTTGCCCTGATCCTCAAATACAACGCTCTGTGCCGCGAGGCCCTTGACAAGGGCGTCACGGACATTCTGAAGCTTTTCTCCATCGAGGCCAAAGAGCACATCGGGCGCGCCAAGTATATCCTGCCGGATGAATTCGAAAAAGCCTACGCTGGCTTCGCCGAGGAAATGGCCTTTCAAATTACCGATATCATTGAAGGAGGCGGCGAACAGTGATCAGAGAATACAAAACGATAAAGGAAATCGTCAGCCCTCTGATGATGATCAAAGACGTGGAGGGCGTCACCTACGACGAACTGGCGGAGCTGGAGCTTCCAAATGGCGACATCCGCCGGTGCAAGGTCCTCGAGGTCAACCGCGACACTGCCGTCGTCCAGCTCTTTGAGAGCGCAGCCGGCATCAACCTTGCCCAGTCCAAGGTCCGCTTTCTCGGGCACCCTTTGGAGCTGGCCGTCTCCGGTGACATGCTCGGGCGCGTCTTTAACGGTATGGGCCAACCCATCGACGGCGGCCCGGAGGTCCTTGCGGAATCCTATAAGGATATCAATGGCCTGCCCATGAATCCCGCCGCCCGCGACTACCCCAACGAGTTTATACAGACGGGGGTTTCGACAATCGACGGGCTCAACACACTGGTCAGAGGCCAGAAGCTGCCGATCTTCTCCGGCTCCGGCCTCCCCCACGCGCAGCTGGCTGCCCAGATTGCGCGTCAGGCGAAGGTCCTCGGTGATGAGGCGGTCAACTTCGCCGTGGTGTTCGCCGCCATCGGTATCACCTTTGAGGAATCCGAGTATTTTATCCAGGAATTCAACCGCACCGGCGCCATCGACCGGTCCGTTATCTTCTCAAACCTTGCCGACGACCCGGCTGTCGAGCGCATCGCAACGCCGCGCATGGCCCTGACGGCGGCGGAATACCTCGCCTTTGAAAAAGACATGCACGTCCTGGTTATCCTGACGGATATCACCAACTACGCCGAAGCGCTGCGCGAGGTCTCGGCAGCCCGCAAGGAGGTCCCAGGACGCCGCGGCTACCCCGGCTATCTCTATACGGACCTTGCCACCATATACGAACGCGCTGGGCGGCGGATCGGCAAAGCCGGCTCCATTACCATGATACCGATACTGACGATGCCCGAGGACGATAAGACGCATCCGATCCCGGATCTTACCGGCTATATTACAGAGGGTCAGATCATCCTGTCCCGCGACCTGTACCGCAAGGGTATCACACCTCCTGTTGACGTGCTGCCATCCTTGTCGCGTCTGAAGGACAAGGGTGTCGGCAAAGGAAAAACAAGAGAAGATCATGCCGACACAATGAACCAGCTGTTTGCCGCCTACTCCTCCGGCAAGGACGCCAAGGAACTGATGACAATCCTCGGCGAGAGCGCCCTGACGCCGACTGACCTGCTTTTTGCGAAATTTGCCGACGAATTCGAAAAGCGCTATATCTCCCAGAGCTCCAACGACAACCGCGCCATCGAGACGACGCTGGACCTGGGCTGGGAGCTGCTGTCCATTCTTCCCAAAGCGGAGCTGAAACGTATCCGGACCGAATATATAGAGAAGTATCTGCCCTCAAAGAAAGCCTGAGAGGTGAACCCTTATGGCAACAAAGACAATTTCGCCCACCCGCATGGAGCTCACGCGCCTGAAAGCGCGTTTGAAGACCGCCAGGCGCGGCCACAAGCTCCTCAAGGACAAGCGCGACGAGCTGATGCGCCAGTTCCTCGATATCGTCCGGCGCAACAAGGAGCTGCGTACCCGGGTTGACGAGGGGCTCAGCGCCGCAAACCGGGCGCTGGCTGTCGCCTCCGCCATCATGTCGCCGGAGCTGCTGGAGCAATCCCTGCTGTATCCGAAGCAGAGCGTCGAGCTTGATATGACGTTTAACAACATCATGTCGGTTTATGTCCCCGTTTATAAGTATACGACGAGGAACACGGATGCTTCCGAAATCTTTCCATACGGTTTTGCCCAAACCTCCGGAGAACTGGACGACGCGCTCTCTGCCATGGCCGCTG
>JAAYBH010000421.1 GCA_012718935.1 Clostridiales bacterium | reverse complement strand
CCCTACATTGATCCGGTATTTGAAAATAACGTCATTCTTACGCAAACGGAACGGCTCACCATGAACAGCCGTCCCAAGAACCCTAAAACATCCCGGAACAAAAACGTGCTGATCGTCGGCGGCTCCGGCTCCGGCAAGACGAGGTTCTTCATCAAGCCAAACCTGATGCAATGCGATTCCAAAGACTACCCAACGAGCTTTGTTATCACAGACCCAAAAGGCAGCATCGTCGTAGAGTGCGGAAAACTCCTGCAACGCAAAGGTTACCGAATTAAAATCTTAAACACCATCAATTTCAAAAAGAGTATGCGCTATAATCCTTTCGCGTACATCCACAGCGAAAAGGACATTTTGAAATTGGTTACGACGCTCGTCACAAACACCAAGGGCGAGGGTAAAGCCGGGGACGAGTTTTGGGTAAAGGCCAAAACTCTACTCTATACGGCGCTTATCGGTTACATCCACTATGAGGCCCCGGTAGAGGAACAGAATTTCGCCACGCTGATTGAATTTATCAATGCCTCGGAAGTGCGAGAAGATGATGAAGAATTTCAAAATCCTGTGGATCTGCTGTTTGAAGCGTTGGAAAAAGAAAAGCCTAATCACTTTGCCGTCCGGCAGTATAAGAAATACAAGCTGGCGGCGGGTAAAACAGCTAAATCCATCCTGATTTCCTGTGGCGCGAGGCTTGCCCCCTTCGACATTCAGGAACTGCGGGAGCTGACAGCCTACGACGAACTGGAACTGGACACCCTGGGCGACCGGAAAACCGCCCTGTTCATCATCATTTCCGATACCGATGACACGTTTAATTTTTTAGTTTCAATGGCCTACACGCAGCTTTTCAATCTGCTGTGCGAAAAGGCCGACGATGTGTACGGCGGCAGGCTTCCGGTGCATGTGCGCTGCCTGATTGACGAGTGCGCGAACATCGGCCAGATACCCAAGCTGGAAAAGCTCATGGCCACCATTCGCAGCCGTGGAATTTCCGTTTGCCTTGTCTTGCAGGCGCAGAGCCAGCTCAAAGCCTTGTATAAAGACAACTGTGATACAATCGTCGGTAACTGTGACAGTGCAATTTTCCTCGGCGGCAAGGAGCGTACAACGCTGAAAGAACTGACGGAATCCCTGGGAAAAGAGACAATAGATACCTACAACACCGGCGAAAGCCGTGGTCATGAGGTTTCCCACAGTCTTAATTATCAGAAGTTGGGAAAAGATCTCGCTTCGGTCGATGAGCTTGCTGTCCTCGACGGCGGCAAGTGCATTCTACAGCTTCGCGGCGTTCGCCCTTTTCTATCGGACAAGTACGATATCACCCGACATCCAAATTACAAATACCTGTCTGATTATGATTCCCGCAACGCTTTTAGCATTGAAAAGTACCTGTCAACGAAGCTCAAGACCAAGCCTGACGATGTGTTCAACATATATTCCGTTGACCTCTCCGATAAATCCAAGACCGCAGAATAGCGGCCTTTTTTTATTTAATAAATAATCAAAAATATGGAGGTAGCATTATGAGTTTTTTCAACAGCGCAGTTGACGTCCTGCAGACCCTTGTGATTGCTCTCGGTGCGGGTCTCGCCGTTTGGGGCGCAATCAACCTTCTTGAAGGTTACGGCAACGACAATCCCGGTGCAAAATCGCAAGGCATCAAACAGCTCATGGCTGGCGGCGGCGTTGCCCTCATCGGCATAACGCTTGTACCCCTGCTCTCCGGCCTGTTCGGTTAATGCCGATATGAAAATCCTCTGCGCTCTCCCGTGTGCGGAAAAGGAGGTGATGCTATTTGGATTTAATCAAGCAGCAGATCAGCGAATGGCTGAAAGAAATT
>JAAYBH010000420.1 GCA_012718935.1 Clostridiales bacterium | reverse complement strand
GCCGCCGACCTTGGCGCCGATTCCCTCGACCTGGTCGAAATGATTATGATGCTGGAAGAGGAGTTTGGCATCGTCATCACCGATGAAGCGATTTACGGGTATAAAACCGTCGGTGAAATCACAACCTTCATCGAGAGTATTCTGGATAAAAACGACTGATGAAAGCATCAGAGCCATAGAAAAAGGCTGTGCACACGAACCGTCTGCACAGCCTGTTTTTTTGTCTGATGGAGGACCATTATTACTGAAGGACGCGTTTGGCGCCGTACCATACGTTCGTATAGTAGCTGCTGTCGAGTCGTGACACCACAACGCCGGTTTTCGGGGTTGACGCGTGAACAAACTGATTGTCGCCGATATAGATGCCCACATGGGTTGTACTGTAACCGCCGTTGGAGGAGAAGAATACCAGGTCGCCGGGTATGAGCTCGGATTTCGCGATGACGGTGCCGTCCTGCGCGTACTGGCTTGTGGCTGTCCGCGTGACATCGTAGTCAAACTGATGGAAAATGTAGTAGACAAAGCCGGAGCAGTCAAACCCGACGGACGGTGATGAGCCGCCGTATACGTAACTGTAGCCGATGTATTGCATCGCAGAATTGATCAGCTGCTGCCGGAGCGACAACTGTTCATCCGAAAGCTTCGGCGTGTCGGAAGCCCCCGCCACGGACAATGGGACGCCGGAAGCGGGATCGGCCGTAATCTCAATGAAATCGGAGCGTATATAGCCCGTGTCGCTGCCGAATTTAACTTTATACCAACCGCTGTTGATGCCGATAATTTTAACGATTGTACCGGAATTACAGCTGCCCAGGAGACTCCCGGTGGTTGCCGGCGCGTTTCGGAACAGCACGTCGTCAGCAGCCAGCTTCCCCGTCGCGTCGAAATTTTCGGCAGTGAGGACATTTGTCAGGTACATGGACGCCACGTAGCCTTCGGCGCCGCGGTAATTGATGCGGTACCAGTCGCTGCTCACCTTCTCCAGAACAACAACAATTTCACCGCGCTTAACGGTCGCGGTTATGGAGCTGGAAGTGTCGGGAGCTGAGCGAATGTTAAGCGAGGAGGCCTGAACTGTTGCCGCGCCGTAAGCGATGGTGCCTGCCGCGGCTTCTATGTAAAGTATTGACGTAATGACCGTTAACGTCAACAGCAGAAGCAGCAGCTTCCGTACATATTTCAATGGTATCACCTTCCCGTTCGGTTATTTAGAATTGAGCGCCCGGTCAAGCCATACGGCTGCTACATCGATAGCAGAATACAGACTGTTTTTTTCGCTCTTCTTCACAACCCTGTCGCGGGACTTTAAATTGGGATCGGTCAGCTGAAGCTGGACGACCACTTTTGTGGCGACATCCATGTCTTTGACTTTCTTCGTTTCTGTGACCTGGAGCATAATAATATATTTATCCGACATACTGCCGTAATAGATGAGATTATCCTTTCGCCTGAGCGGGTGGCCCTTGTATTCAAGTGCATTGACTGTTTCAGTGACGGATGTAGACATATTTTTCCCCTAACTTTTTGTTCGCATTGTAACGGAATTGTAACACATTGTTTCCCGGCTGTCAACAGAAACATGGCAGAAACAGTCAAAACATACAATTTATTTTCCTCAATCCGGTAATATTAATACGTAAATTACAAAATTGCATAAAACCACCAAAACTCAAGATGGGGACAAAAAATAAACAGCCGGCACAATATAATCCGGCTGTTCTTTTTTAGAGTGCCTGCTATTTTTCCAGATAAAACTTGACAAGCTCCTGAAGGAGCTCGTCCCTGTCAAGACGGCAGATCAAGCTTCTGGCGTTATTATAATTCGTGATATAGGTCGGGTCTTCCGACAGGATATATCCGACGATCTGATTGACGGGGTTATATCCCTTCAGACGCAGGGATTCATAGACAGAGGACAGAATCTCGCGTGTTTCAAGCCTGCTCGACACGACATCAAATTTTCTTGTATATCCATCCACCTGTAAAGCCTCCTCCGGATACTTTATGTGGCGAAAACGGGATATGCCCGCCGCAGTATCAGTTATGACATTATATCGTAAAAAATGACGGTGTGTAAAGCCAATAATGTTACAATATCATGACAAATGAGTAAAATTGTTCAAAAGGCGCGGCCCGGGTTCAATCCATGAGCTCCTTGCCGAACGCCTCCGGCAGCAGTACCCTCAGAGGATAACTGACATACCTGCCATCGGCTCGGACACAAAGGACCTCGATATCCGGCGAAAACTCCCAGAGGACCTGACGGCAGGTGCCGCACGGAAAGCAATAGCTGCCTGTTTCCGCGTAAATGGCGATCCGCTTGAAGCTCCGGTGGCCGCCGCTGACGGCGGCGGCAATTGCCGACCGCTCGGCGCATAAAGTACATTCCAGGGCGGCGTTCTCTATTTTACATCCCGTGAAAACGGAGCCGTCTTCACATTCCAGCGCCGCCCCGACAGGGAAACGCGAGTAGGGGGCGTAAGACTTCTTCATGGCATCAGTGGCATTTTCGATCAGTTTTCTATCCGTCATGACGGGCCTCCTGCCGGATTATTTTTATTATTAACAAATATTACAAAAAATATTTGACGCCGCTTTCAAATATCGGCTGATGCTTCTCGCCGGATATATTTTTTGCGGCATGTGCGTTGTATCGCTCCGTGTGGCACATCTTCCCGAAGATCCTGCCGTCGGGGCTTGTGACGCCCTCGATGGCCATCACCGAGCCGTTGGGATTGATAAGGATATTTTGGGAGACGGCCCCTTCCGGGCTGCAGTACTGGGTTGCGACCTGGCCGCTTTCGAGCATCGCCTGCATCGTGTGATCTGCTGCTACAAAACGGCCCTCGCCGTGGGATACCGGAATGGCGTGCACATCGCCCACGCTGCTCAGGCTCATCCATGGGGAATTGACAGAGGATATGCGCGTGTACACATACCGCGCCTGATGGCGGCCGATCAGATTGAACGTCAGCGTCGGGCAGCTTGCATCCATCGGCCGGATTTCGCCGTACGGCACCAGACCCAGCTTGACAAGCGCCTGAAATCCGTTGCAGATGCCGAGCATCAGCCCGCCGCGTCGGTGCAGGAGATCATGCACGGCGTCGGTAATACGCGGATTGCGGAAGAAAGCCGTAATGAATTTTGCCGACCCGTCGGGTTCGTCGCCACCGGAAAAGCCCCCGGGAATAATGAGCATCTGGCTGTTGCGGATTGCTTTCTCCACGGCGTCAATCGATTCCTCAAGAAGCGCCGGCGTGAGGTTTTTAATGATTTTGATGTCCGGGGCGCCGCCCGCTCTTTTGACGGCCCGCGCCGTATCGAGCTCGCAGTTTGTGCCGGGGAATGCTGTGATGACGGCTCGCGGCTGCGCGAAGCGGCAATCCGCTCTGTACGCCGGGCGCGTATGAAAGCTGATCCGCTCTGCGCTGCCCGTCTCGGCGGCTTTTGTCGGGAAGACATTTTCAAGGCAGCCGTCCCAGAGGGCTTCGAGTTCTATCATCGGGACTTTTTCAGAACCGTACGTGATTTTGGAGTCGGCCGTGACCTGCCCGAGCAGAAGCGCATCCGGTACGGGTTTTGTGACCTCTGCCACAATCGAGCCTGCGGGCGTATGCCAAAGCAGGTTCGCGTCGGTCCGGCTGTCGACGGCGACGCCGAGCCGGTTGCCCAGCGCCATTTTAAAGAGCCCCTCAGCCGCGCCGCCCTCCGTCACAGCCCAAGCGGAGGCGATGACGCCGGACCGGATAAGCTCACGGACTCGCCGCCAAACCTGCTTTGTGTCGGACAGCTCGCCGCCTGCTTTAAAGAGGACGACGGAGTTTCCCGGGGTTTTGAATTCGGGAGAAATGACAAACCGGGCGTCATTCGGCGCGATGGCAAAGGATATGAGCGTCGGCGGGACATCCAGGTCGTTGAAGGAGCCGGACATGCTGTCCTTGCCGCCGATGGCGGCCAGCTCCAGCCCCAGCTGCGCCTCCAGCGCGCCCAGCAGCGCCGACAACGGCTTCCCCCAGCGCAGGGGGTCTCTGCGCAAACGCTCAAAATACTCCTGGAAGGAGAGATATGCCGCATCGGGATCGCACCCTGCCGCCACAAGCTTGCCGACCGAGGTGATGACGGCGAATTTGGCGCCCTCGTACGGATTGGCTGCGGACAAATACGGATCAAAGCCGTAAGCCATGACGGAGCAGGTTGTCGTCGTGCCGTCCTGCACCGGCAGAAGCGCGGCCATAACCTGGGAGGGAGTTTGCTGTGTCCTGCCGCCGAACGGCTGCAGCACGCTCCCGGCTCCGATTGAACTGTCAAACCGCTCTGCAAGTCCCCGCTGTGAGCAGAACCGCAGGTCTCCGGCGATGGCGCGGAGTCTGTCGGCAAGGGAAGAGGCGCTGTCGGCGCTGCCGGCTTTTGCCATCTGCGGCACCCTGGCGTCGGCGCGTTTCACGGCGCCGTTGGAGGACAGAAAGTCGCGGCTCAGGTCGGCAACAATGGTATCCTTATACCGCATGACGAGACGCGGAGCTGCTGTAATTTCCGCAACCACATAGGCTTCCAGGTTCTCGCCGGCTGCTTTCCTTATAAAGGCGCTGACGTTCTCAGGCGCGACGACGACGGCCATGCGTTCCTGCGATTCGGATATAGCCAGCTCCGTTGCGTCCAGACCTTCGTATTTTTTCCGGACGCAGGTGAGGTCGATATCCAGGCCGTCGGCCAGCTCGCCGATGGCGACGGAGACGCCGCCCGCGCCGAAATCATTGCACCGTTTGATCATTTTCGTGACGTCAGGGTCGAGAAACAGGCGTTGAATCTTGCGTTCCTCCGGCGCGTTGCCCTTCTGGACCTCCGACGCCATGGTGACAAGGGACGCGTCATTGTGGGTTTTTGACGAACCCGTCGCGCCGCCGATACCGTCGCGGCCTGTCCTGCCGCCCAGAAGGATCACCTTATCACCGGGCGCCGGCGTCAGGCGGACGACGTGTTCCGCTTTCACGGCGCCGACGACGGCGCCGACCTCCATACGCTTGGCGATATAGCCGGGGTGATAGATCTCGTGGACAAGCCCCGTCGCCAGCCCGATCTGGTTGCCGTAGGACGAATAGCCCTGCGCGGCCGTCACCGTCAGCTTCCGCTGGGGGAGCTTGCCGGGCAGCGTCTCCTCAAGCGGGACACGGGGATCGCCGGCCCCTGTGACGCGCATGGCCTGATAGACATATGCTCTGCCGGACAGCGGGTCGCGTATGGCTCCGCCGATGCAGGTTGCCGCTCCGCCGTAGGGTTCAATCTCCGTAGGATGGTTATGCGTTTCATTTTTAAACATGAGGAGCCAGTCTTCCCTATGATTGTCAACATCGGCATCCACATGGATGGAGCAGGCGTTGACCTCATCCGAAAGATCGATATTTTTCAAAAGACCGCGGCGGCGCAGGAGCTTTGCCCCGATGGTGGCGATATCCATCAGCGTCTGGGGCCGCAGAGCCGCTTCGCCGCCGTATAGTTCACGGCGGGCATCGCAATACAGGCCGTAAGCCTTCCGGACCTGTGCATCCTCTATCTCGACATGCTCCAGGTGCGTGCCGAACGTGGTGTGGCGACAGTGGTCAGACCAGTAGGTGTCGATCAGCTTCAGCTCCGTCACGGTCGGGTCGCGCCTTTCGGTGTCGCGGAAGTAGGCCTGCATAAAGCGCAGGTCGTCAATATCCATGGCGAGGCTGTATGTGCCGAGGGTATCCCGTAGAGCCTCCTCGCCGCCCGATATAAAGCCGTTGACAATGCCGACGGGCTGCGGGACCGGAAATTCCTGCCGGAGCGTCAACCGCTCGCCCATGTCGGCCTCCCGTGTTTCGACGGGATTGATCAGGTAGGAGCAAAGGCGGTCCTTGTCATCGCCCGTGAGCGCGCCGAAAAAGACATATATTCGGGCAACTCTGACGTCCGGCCGGTCCTGACAGGTGAGGATCTGAATACACTGCGCGCACGAATCGGCGCGCTGGTCGAATTGGCCGGGCAGCGCCTCGACACCGAGAATCCAGCAGTCTTCCTCGAAATCCGGCAGCTTCCCGTCATAAAAATCGTCAACCTGCGGCTCGTAAAATACAATCCCCTGAGCCTGCCGGTAGTCGTCTTCTGTGATGCCCTCTATGTCGTACCTGTTGAAAATGCGCACGGAAGCGAGGCTTCTGATCCCGAGAAATTCCCGGAGGTCATGGAGGAGTCCCAGGGCTTCGGTGTCATAACCGGGCCGTTTCTCCGCAAAGCATCGAAATACGCTCATATAGATTCCCCTTCGATCAGCCCAGGGTTATTTCCCATCCCGTAAGGCCGTAGAATATGTTTGACTGCGTCGGCTTCATACCGGACACAACATTTTTATTTGTATGGACGTTCAATTCCCTGTACAGCACGGGGATAATCGGCGCATATTCGGCGATATACGCGCACATCTTTTTAGCGGCATCCGTCTCCCCGTCCCTGGTGGAGGCGGCCAGGAATTTTTCAATGCGCGATTGGTACTCCCCGTTCCCCGCGTGCCCGTAATCGAGGGACCCTCCGGGAGACAGAAGCTCCGTCAGGTCATAACTGGCCGGCAGGCAGACGTCGCCGTAGTACATGTCAAAACTGCCGTTTTCAAGGGCTGTTTTGTAATTGTCCCAGGAATATTTTGTGAGATTGACGTCAATGCCGACTGTCTTCAGGGTGTCGGTGATCATCTGCGCCGCCTGAACCTTGTATGGGTTGTCGCTGTTGACGATAAAAGTGAGGGTTATCGGCGTCCAGCCGCCGCTGCCGTTCGGGATTTCCAGGTATCCGTTGCTGTCGGCATCATCCATCTCAAGCGATGCAAAAATTTCAGACAGCTTCGTCAAAGGGTCGGGCGAGCTGTTCTCCCAGGCCGGATCATAAAACCGGTAATGCGGGCTTAGAACAAGAGGCGTGGCCAAGGCATGGGAGGAGTAGATATCGCTGACAATTTTCTCCCTGTCGATAATGAGACCGAGTGCGCGCCGCAGATCGGCATTAGCCAGCAGGGAGTTTTTTGTGTTAAAGCCCACATACTGAAGAATTGTCGTTTTATAATATCGGATCTCATGATCGCTGAGTATGCTGATTTCCGAAGAATCGGCCGGATCATCCCTGAAAAGGTCGACAGCCTGGGATGAAAACGCCATAGAAAGCTCTGCGGTGGAGCAGTCTTTCAGATAAATAACTGATACGGGCATCCTGACAGCATCCCGGTAGTTATTAAATGCGACAAGGCGGGCAACGCCTGTTTTTTCAAAATAATACGGACCCGAACCGGGCGGATAATTCTGATCGCCGGTATTGTCTTTTATGATGGGGACGTCCAGAAGCTCGGGCAGTTTGCGATTGGCCGATTTAAGTGTGATTTTGAGCGTCAGCGCGTCAACGGCCGTGATTGTGTCGATAACGGTGAGACGTCCCGAAAACCGTCCCTCCTGCATCGCCTTCATTAAAGTGTACCTGACATCCGAGGCGGTGAGCGTCGAGCCGTCGCGCATAGCGATACCGGATTTCAGTTTGAAGGTATAGCTGATGCCGTCCGATGTTTCATATTCTTCGCATAAAACCGTCTCGGCCTCCATTTTTTCATTCAGGACAAAGAGGCCTTCGTACATGAGAGGCACCAGCGCCATATTATCAGGGCTTGTCCCTGTAATCGGATTGAACGAATAAGCGGCTTCATATCTTACGGTGAACAAGTTATCAGCCGTACTGACAGGGGTTACGGCTGATACCGGTGCTTCCACAGACGCAACGCCCGGATCCTTCTCTGCAACGGGAGCTTCGCAGGAGCCGAGAGACAGCAGAAGAGCGGCCGTTATGCTCAGAAGTATGGTATTTCGCAAGGCCAAGCTTTTCAATGCATACTTCCTTTCATCATGATGAGTGACGCCTGGCTTCCGCGCTTCCCGTTTGTGACGCGATGGGACCAGTACTTCCCGCTTGAGCAAGACGTGCATTCGGGCGATACCGAGATATTTTCGGGCTTCAGGCCCGCGCGCATCAGAAGGAGGCAGTTGATGCCCTTCAGGTCGGTGTGATACTTTTTGCCGCGCGGGATGACATAGCCGGAGGCATCGCGGCCCAGGACACGGTTCACGGCGTCGGCGACATCCCCGTCCGTCTCATAACAGCAGACGGATATGCACGGACCGATTGCCGCCCTGATATCATGGGGGTAAGAACCGAGCTCCCGTACCATTTCTTCGACGGCTTTGCCCGCGATGTTCCGGACGGTTCCCCGCCATCCGGCGTGGACGGCGCCGATGGCGCAGCCGGCCGGGTCATAAAGGAGTATGGGCACACAGTCGGCTGAAAAAATAACGAGCGGGACGTCTTTTTCGGCTGTGATCAGGCCGTCAGCCTCGTATGGAACAGGTGAAAAGACCGGAAGCATGTCTTTCTTCGACACATGGCGGATGTTCGTCCCGTGAACCTGACGGGTGAAAACGAACCCGGCCGTGTCGATGCCGAGGGCGGAGCCGAGCAGCTCATAGTTGCGCCGGACACACGCCGGCTCGTCACCCGTATTCTGACCCAGATTGAGCGACTTGAATATACCGCCGCTGACGCCGCCTAGCCGCGTTGTGAACGCATGGGTCACGCTCAGGTCCGACGATGTCATATACAGAATATCACCGGATTTGTTCTCAATAAAAGCCATGCTTTACTCGTCCCTGCCGCAGCAGTCCTTATATTTTATCGGCAGTCCGTTTGGGCGTTTTTTCCCGCAGGGGCAGGGGTCGTTGCGTCCGATTTTTACGCTCTTTTTAACCGGCTGCTGCCTGACGGAATCATCTCCGCCGACGTTGTTGATTGCATTCTGGTTTTTCGCCACACTTTTGCGTTCGAGAGATTGTTCTTTTTTAACACGGGCGATAAAGAGGCGCCGGACGACCTCCTCCTTGATACCGCCGATCATCGCCTCGAACATATCGAAGCCCTCGCGCTTGTACTCATCGACAGGGTTGATCTGGCCGTAGGCCCGCAGACGGACGCCGTCGCGGAGCTCTTCCATGGCGTCGATATGCTCCATCCAGTATTCATCGACAACGCGGAGCATGATAACGCGCTCCAGCTCGCGCATGAGCGGGAGCCCCGTGTCGGGCAGGAAGCCAAGCTCTTTTTCCTTGGCCTCATACGCGGTGAGCGCCTTTGTATAAAGCAATTCCTTCAGATCGTCGGAACTGAGCTTATCTGATGCTGTGAGCTTCGGGATATCGGTTCTTCTTAAGAAGAGCTGTTCAAAGGGCTTGACGATTTCATCCAGCACAGTCTGCTCCGTGATGGCGTCATGCTCGCCGACGGAGGAATTGACCGCCGTTTCGATCACGTCGCGGATCATGGACTGCAGGCTTGCTTTGATATCCTCACCGTCGAGAACCTGCCGGCGCTGGGCGTAGATGAGCGTTCTTTGGGTGTTCATGACATCATCATATTCAAGAACGTGCTTGCGGGCCTGGAAGTTCCGGCTTTCAACCTTCTTCTGGGCCTGCTCGATGGCGTTTGAAAGGATTTTCTGGTCGATGGGCGTGTCCTCATCAAGGCCGAGCGTATCCATCATGCCCATAATCCGCTCGGAACCGAACAGACGCATGATATCGTCGGTCATGGAGATAAAGAACCGGGATTCGCCGGGGTCCCCCTGGCGGCCGGAGCGGCCCCGGAGCTGATTGTCAATACGGCGCGATTCATGCCGCTCGGTACCAAGAATGAACAGTCCTCCGGCGGCCTTGACTTCCTCTGCCTCAGCGGATATGGCGGCCTTGTGTTTTTCCAAAAACTCCGCGTACAGGCGCCGGGCTTCAAGAACGTCCGCGTTGTCCGTATCGGCGTAGCCCGTCGCTTCGGTGATAATCTCATCCGGGATATCGGCTTTTTTTAAGTCGTTTCGCGCCATGAATTCGGCGTTGCCGCCCAGCTTGATGTCGGTACCGCGTCCGGCCATATTCGTGGCGATGGTCACAGCGCCCGGCTTGCCTGCCTGGGCGACGATCTCCGCCTCTTTTTCATGGTTTTTCGCATTGAGCACGTTGTGCGGGATACCGCGCTTTTTGATCAGGGCGGCGAGAACCTCGCTCTTTTCGATGGAGATGGTACCGACCAGCACGGGCTGGCCTTTTTTATGGCATTCCTCGATCTGGTTGATGATCGCCCTGTACTTGCCGTTCTCGGTTTTATAAATCACATCGGGATCATCGATCCGGATAAGCGGGCGGTTCGTCGGAATCTCAATGATGTCGAGATTATAAATGGAGCCGAATTCCTCTTCTTCCGTCAGCGCCGTGCCGGTCATGCCGGAGAGCTTGTCGTAAAGGCGGAAATAATTCTGGAAGGTGATTGTCGCCAGCGTTTTGCTCTCGTGGGCGACCGTGACATGCTCCTTTGCTTCGATGGCCTGATGGAGGCCCTCGTTGTAGCGACGGCCGAACATCAGTCGGCCTGTGAACTCGTCAACAATAATAACCTCGCCGTCCTTGACGACGTAATCCACGTCGCGCTGCATGATGCCGTGGGCCTTGATAGCCTGGTTGATGTGATGGGAGAGGGTATTGTTTTCAAGGTCGGAGAGATTCTCCAGGCCGAAATGCTGTTCGGCCTTTGTGATGCCGCGCGCCGTCAGCGTCGCTGACCTGGCTTTTTCATCCACGACAAAATCGGCGTCTAGGTCCTCCTCCTCCTGCATTTTGTCGTCGATGGTCGCATAGACCTTCTTTTTCAGCCGGCGGACAAATTCATCGACCTTCGTATAGAGGTCTGTGGACTCGTCCCCCTGTCCGGAAATAATAAGCGGCGTTCTGGCCTCGTCGATCAATATGGAGTCCACCTCGTCGACGATCGCAAAGGAATGGCCCCGCTGGACCATGTTGGCGCTGTATAGAGCCATATTGTCACGCAGGTAGTCAAACCCCATCTCGTTGTTTGTGCCGTAAGTGATGTCGGCGGCATAGGCGGCGCGCCGCTCGGCGCTCGTGAGGCCGTGGACGATCAGGCCGACCGAGAGACCCAGAAAATGATGGATCTTCCCCATCCAGTCGCTGTCGCGGCGGGCCAGGTAATCGTTGACCGTGACGATATGCACGCCCTTTCCGGCCAGCGCGTTGAGATAAGAGGGCAGCACAGCCACAAGAGTCTTGCCCTCACCCGTCTTCATCTCGGCGATACGCCCCTGATGCAGGACAATGCCGCCGATGAGCTGTACCCTGTACGGTCGCTCGCCGATAACACGGTCGGCAGCCTCGCGTACCGTGGCAAACGCCTCCGGTAAAATATCGTCAAGCGTTTCGCCTGCGCCGAGACGCCTTTTGAAGTCGGCCGTTTTGGCCTTCAGCTCGTCGTCGGTGAGTTTTCTGAATTCATCAGCCATCGCTTCGATCTTATCGACAATCGGGGTTATTGCCTTAAGTTCCCTCTGGCTGTGGGTGCCGAAAACCTTATTTACAAGCTCTTTAAACATAAGACTGCCTTTCAGTTACATTTGTCATATATTCAACTAAAGTATTATAGCATAAGGATATGTATAAAAAAAGGGAAACACTAAAAAATGACGCTTGCCGCATACTGGAACTGAATAAAACCGAAAACAGGCAGTATGCCGCAGGAAAAACTTTTTGTTGACAACGGCTGTTACGTTTGTTATCATAATTCTCACTGACGGCAGGGGGCATGCTGGTGTAGCTCAGCCGGTAGAGCAGCTGATTTGTAATCAGCAGGTCGGGGGTTCGAATCCGTCCACCAGCTCCACATTACCCTCGGCAGCAATTGAATATGGGGGAATTCCCGAGTGGCCAAAGGGGGCAGACTGTAAATCTGTTGTCAGTGACTTCGGTGGTTCGAATCCACCTTCCCCCACCAAGAAAAAACCTTGCAGTTCCAACGACTGCAAGGTTTTTGCTTTTTGTGAGATTGAGCTTGTTTTACTGATATGTGATTACGAGAAAGCCTTTCGGCGTTTGTTTCCAGATAAATATGTTCCCATATTCTTATGGCGTTATATGACGAGGACCAGAAAGTAGCGGTTCACAAATTTTTTAATAAGCTTTCTGACCTTTATATCAAGATTTTAGGTCACTGCATTGATGTTTATCCTGACCTTGATGGGTTTTCCATCCATGATGATTGGGGTTCCCAGAAGGAAACATTTTTCTCACCGGAACTGTGCTCTGAGATGATCGTCCCCTATATGCGCCGTGTAACGGATTATATTCATTCCAGAGGTAAGAGCTGTGAGCTGCATTCCTGCGGTCAGAATATCAAGCAGGTACCAACTATGATTGCTGCCGGATTGGATTCTCGGTTTTCTCAGAATATAGTAGATACCCAGAAGACATATGAACTGTATGGCGATAAAATCCTGGTTGGTGTGGATCCTAAAATCGACGCTGAAGGCAAAACGGAAGTAGAAATGCGGCAGGCAGCCAGAGGCTTTATCGACCGCTTCATGCAGCCGGGCAAACCCTGCTTTTTCCATTACACAATGGACTGTTGTACTCCGGCGTTCTGCGAGGAGCTGTATGCCTATTCACGCAAAAAAGCCTGCAATGAAGTGAAATCTGTAAAAACTTATTAGAGAATCCGTGGCAGTAACGTGGGAGCAACTTTTTGCTCTGCGGTGGCGTCACTATGGGATTCAGACGGCGTTCATAGGATAACCTGCATAATAGACCACACAAATATTTGGGTGTTTTTGATATGCCATATACATTGGATTGCGGGGCAGAGTGTAATATGATAGGTGTAAAGTAAAAAATAGTACAAAGGAGACATAGGCGTGGGTAAATTTGACCATCTTGTTTTCACAATCCCGAAGGAATTTCATAAATGGTACGGCTTTGCGTCGCCCCGCGGGTTCTTCCGCGGCACAACGATGATGCCAAAGGCCAAGGTTTACATGGACTTCACCTCGATCACAAAGGAGCTGGCGATGGAGGTGCCGCATACCCATCACGCCGTGGATGAATATATCGTCCTGACCGGCGCCGATATGAACAACTTTTTTGATTTCGGCGGAGAAGTGGACATGTGGCTCGGCGACGATCCGCTGCGGATGGAAATGTTTCATATCACAGAACCCACCATCATTCGTATTCCACCCAAGCTTTATCACTGCCCCCTGAATTTTAAGAACATTAAAAAACCCATTGTGTTCTCAGCCATCTACCTGGACGGCGACTGGTCGAAGGTTACGCCGATCATAAACGCCGAGGGACAGGAGGAGTTCCGGTATGACGGCGCCGGCGTCCGCCGCTGCGTGAAGGATCGCGCCAAGGAGTGCGTTTACTGTGGGCAGTGCTTCTCCGAAAAGATGAAGGAATTTGCCGAAAAGGCAAAGGACGACGCACCGCCGCCCCAGGCCGAGCTCCTCAAGCCGTATTACGAAATGGCAAAGCTGCCGCGGACGGGCAAGTTCGACAAGTACGTTTACACCTTTAAAAAGGAATACCATGATGACGAGCGCTTCTTAAGCCCGCGGGCCGGCTTCAGGGGCACCAGCGAGATGGAAGAGTCCAGGCTGCGCTATCTCTACGATATCGTGCAGAAGGAATGCACGGTCGGTGAGCTGCACATGCACCACGCCGTTGAGGAATACCTTTTCTTCACCGGTGCCGACATTACATATTTCTTCGAATTCGACGCCGAGATCGAGGTCCAGCTTGGCGAGGACCCAGACCATATGGAGACTTATACGATCACGGAGCCAACGGTGATCCGCGTCCCGCCAAAAATGTGGCACGGCCCCGTCACATTCAAGCGCGTCGGCGCGCCCATCTGCTTCATGCCATTTTACCCCTCCGGCGAATACGGCAGCATTGTCCGCGAGCCCGGAGCCGACGGCACCCCCGTGTTTATCTACAAGGGCACCGATCTACCAAAATAGAATTCTGCATCAAATAAGCATACTAAAAACCCGTCTCGACTATCCCTCGAGACGGGTTTTTGCGCTTGTGGTTCCGGTTGACAGTGTGACCGCCCGCAACGGCAAAGCGAAGGCGATGCCGTGCTTGTCAAAGGCTGCCTTGATGCGCAGGTTGACCTCCTGGTGGATATCCATGTATTTATCGTAATCGCTGCTTAATACAAAGTATGCAGTTTCGAATTTCAGGCCGTACTCTCCGAAGGATGCGAGATGCGCCCGCCCGAAGGAGGTATCGGGGATACCGTCAATGATGCCCTTGATCAGCAGCGGTATCTCTGACAGCTTCTCCGACGGTGTGTCGTAGGTCACGTTGATGGAAAACAAAACCCTCCGCTGCTCCATTGTCTTGTAATTCTGAATACGGGAGCCGGTCAGATCCGTATTTGAAAATATGAGCTGTTCCCCGTTCAGGGCGCGCAGGCGCGTCGTCTTCAGCCCGATGTACTCCACAGTCCCCATCTGCTCTCCGGCTACGATAAAATCACCGATCTCAAAGGGCCGGTCGAAGAAAATTGTAAAGAAACAGAAGATATCGCCAAGGATCGCCTGAGCAGCGAAGGCGACGGCAATGCCGCCGATCCCCACTCCGGCGATCAGCGTGTTGATTTTTATACCAATGTTGTCCAGGAACAGAATGACCGCGACAACCCAGATGACAATTTTTATCAAGCCCGAGACTGTTTTAACCGCCAGCTCCCTGTTCGCGTCCTTCCGCTTTGTTTCCCAGTACTTGTTGAATAAAAGGACAAGGATGGAGGAGGCGAACAGAGCCGCCATGACCGTTATCAGTGCCAGGGCTGCCGCATCTATCAATTCTGTCAGGCCGGGGCTGATGACAAGTATTTTCGTGCTCAGGTAGAATGCCGTGACATAAGCCGCGGGTATCACGTACCTTTTCAGGCTTTTAGTCAGCAGATTTTCGTCGGATGATCCTGTTTTCCCGGCATGCCGGGCCAGGTGCCTGATGAAAATGCACCCGATAATCCGGATGACGACGAAACAGATGATAAGGGATGCAAGAAACAGCAGGTACTTGAGGACCGTATTGCTGTAAATGACATGGTTAAGAAACTGTGGCAATACAATAACCTCCTTTATTTTTAATGGGCAGCTGATGGTTTCTGCTATTATATCACTGTCTCTTTTCAAT
This sequence comes from Clostridiales bacterium, assembly GCA_012718935.1. GTDB lineage: Bacteria > Bacillota > Clostridia > Oscillospirales > Oscillospiraceae > Sporobacter. The sequence continues at coordinate 11,635 of JAAYBH010000420.1, read as the reverse complement.
GGCAAAAAACGATTTCGGAAACAGTCCGACTGTGTGTTTAAACGGTCGGATGACGTCTTGTTTCGTACGAATTTACAAAAAAATTGATACGTGTTGACAACAATTTTTGCACGTAATACAATCCTGATGGTATACGGAAAAATATTGATTGTGAAAAAATGGGTGCTGATTTTTATCGTTTTTTGAATCGATCCGAAGCATATATGAATATTTTTGTCATATTGCGCGGCTTTACCCTGTATAATTTAGGAGGTCACTTATGGTTGATGCCAGTAATCTGTTTGCCAGGAATTTTTTAGATATCAAGTATGACAACCTGCCGAAAAAGGTTATTGACGAGACGAAAAAGCAGGTATTGGACTTTATCGGCGTCGCGCTGGGCGGTTACGGTCAGGCCGGAGCGAAGGAAATCAGGGAGCTTGCCATCGAATGGGGCGGCGCGCCGCAGTCGACGATTATAAGCAGCGGCGTCAAGGTCCCGGCTCCGAACGCGGCCCAGGCCAACGCGACGATGGTGCATTCCCTGGACTTTGACGATGTGCATGAAGCGGCCATCATGCATCCCGGCGTTGTTACGATCTCGACAGCGCTCGCGATGGCGGAATATCGCGGCGGCTTGTCCGGCAGGGATTTCATCCAGGCAATCGCTGTCGGCGGCGATATGATCAGCCGGATGGGGCTCGCCACGCGCCCCGGCGACAACGTTCACAAATACGGCTGGCACCTGACAACCCTGAACGGGTTCATGACTTCGGCGGCCGTCGCCGCAAAAATCCTGGGCCTTAACGAGGATCAAATGATCAGCGCGATCGGTATCGGCTATCATCAATCCTCCGGCAACGGACAAGCCGTCAAGGACGGCGTCCTGACAAAGCGCCTCGGCCCCGGGTTTGCTGTCCGTGGCGGCATCCAGGCGGCCATGCTGGCGCAAAAAGGCGTGACTGGCGCCAGAAACAGCATGGAGGGCGTCCAGGGCTTTTATTATGTCTATCACGGCAATTGCTATTCCAGAGATATCCTTGTGGGTGACCTGGGCAGGCGGTTCGAGAGCGAGAACATATCGATCAAGCCTTATCCCTGCTGCCGCGGCACGCACCCGACCATCGACGCCACGCTCACGCTCGTACATGAAAACGATATCCCGCCCGACGGCGTGGAGAGTATCAGAATCTGGGCCGGCAGAGGCACTCTGGACCTGCTGGCGCTGCCGCTGGAGGTGAAGGCGAGGCCGCGTAATTTCGTCGACAGCCAATTCAGCCTCGTCTGGGGCTGCGCCACAGCCATCGCGAAAAAGCGCGTGACTCTGTCCAGCTACACCGAGACGGCAATCAGGGAAAAGGACGTTCTCGACGTCGCGGCGAAGGTCAGTGTCGAATATGACCCGAAATTCGATACCGGCGGGCTGGAGCCTGTGTATGTCGAAATAAGAATGAAGGACGGCAGGGTTTATAAAAAGCTGATGGAAACAGCCACCGGCTCGCCGGAGAAGCCGGCGACTTTCGAGGAAGTCGTCAGCAAGTTCAGCGGCTGCGTCGAGTTTTCATCCCGGCCCATGCCGAAGGAGAACGCGGAAAAGGTGATAAAAGCGGTCAGGGAGCTTGAGATGCTGGGCGATATCCAGGAGCTCATCAGGCTGCTTGTGTGGTAAATCACAATCTATACTTCATAGTACTCGTAGGGGGCGATGCCCTCATCGCCCCGTTGATCTATATGGCGACCCCGACGGCCCGCGAAAGCGCCTTGCGATGTGAGTATTCAGGCGATCACAGATCGCCGCTACGATACGCGACTAAGGCATTGCGTAGAGGCGAACTGCGTTCGCCTGCCGACACAGGAATAATAAACATCATATTTTAATAGGAGGCATCACTATGGATATCCCGAAGACAAGCAAAGCCATGGTACTCACCAAGTTTAAAGAACCGCTGGAGCTCCTGGACATCCCCGTTCCCGAATTGAAGCATGGTGATATGCTCTGCAAAGTAAAGCTCGCCAGCGTCTGCGGCACCGATGTGCATCTCCAGCGCGACGAGCTCTCCATGCATCCGCCCACGCCCATCATTATGGGCCATGAGACAGTCGGCGAGATCTTCTATCTGCCCGACTGTGTCAAAACCGACGTGGCCGGCACCCCCGTCAAGGTGGGGGACCGCATCATGTGGTCGCACCTGTTTGACGGTACCTGCTATTCCTGCAAGGTCCTGCACGAGCCCGTCCTCTGCGAAAAGAGCCGCGGTTACGGTTTTTCAAACGCCTATGAGCTCCGCGGCGGCTACGCCGAGTACGAGGTTGTCCTGTCCGGCACGGACTTCGTCCGCGTGCCCGACGACGTCACAGATGAGGAGGCCGTCGGCGCCTGCTGCGCCGGCCGTACCGTCGTCAACGCCTTTGACAAGCTTTATAACTGCGGCGGCATCCACCAGGGCGACGCCGTTGTCGTCACGGGCGTGGGCCCCGTCGGCCTGTACGCCATCGTGATGGCGGCCCAATCCGGCGCGTCAAAGGTCATCGCCGTGGACATCAGCGAGAACCGGCTGGAGTTTGCCAAGAAGTGGGGCGCCACCCATGTTGTCAATCCCAAGGACCATCCCGATGCCGGCGAGCGCGTCAAATTCATCCGCGACCTCTGCGGCGGCCGCGGCGCGGAAGTGATCATCGAGTGCTCCGGCTCCCTCTCCGTCTTCGCGGAGAATTTCGACATCCTGTCCAATCCGGCCAAGTATCTCATCATCGGACAGACCAGCGACGATTCGGTGCCCATCGTTCCGAACAAATTCCAGCGTCATAACGCCGTCGTCATCGGCAGCCACTCGGGCGATATCCGCCACTATATCAAGTGCCTGAAGTTCATCCAGGCGCATAAGAAAAAATATCCGTTCGGCGAGATCATCTCCAAGAAGTATGAGCTGAAGGACGCCAACCAGGCGCTGGAGGACATGCGCGCCGGTATCGCCCTGAAGGCCGCGCTGGTGAACAAATAATATGAGCACCATGAAGCTTTACTGCATCCGGGTCGGCGCCTTCAAGCTCCCGAGAGGCTTTGTCGCGGCGCGGTGCAAGGACGCGAACGTACCCACGGTGATGCCGATCTACACGTATCTCATCAAACACCCCAAGGGGCTTGTGCTGGTAGATACCGGCCAGTCCTATGAGATGCGGGACGAAAACACCGTCATGGAGGAAAAGGACACCGTTATCCACAAGCTGGCCGAACTGGGCTATAAGCCGGATGACATTAAATATCTCGTCATCAGCCATATGCACCTGGACCACTCGGGCTATATGAACGATTTCCCGAACGCCACCTTCATCGCCCGAAAGGAGGAGCTGAAGGCGGCCTGGTGGCCGGAGGCCTGCGAAGGCGGCTACGTTTTCCCCACCTATGAGAAGACACGTCAGTATAAATTCATAGAGCCCGCCGACGACGAGGATTTTGATCTTTTCATGGACGGCAGCATCGTCCTGATCGACACCCGCGGTCACTCCAGAGGGCACCAGTCGGTTGTTTTGAACCTGCCGAAGACGGGAAAAACAGTCCTCATCAACGACGCGGCGCCCATCAGGGAAGTCCTGGAGCGCACGCTCCTCCCCGGCACCTGCACCGACAACTGGCAGGCCATCCGCTCGGTCCGGAAGCTGCAGCATCTGGAATCCTGCGGCTATAAAATGATCTATGCCCACGACCCCGACAACCTGCCAGAGAAAAACTTCCCTGAGTATTTCGACTAATTTGTATGAATAACAAAGCGGCCCGTTCCAACCGGAGCGGGCTGTTGCTTAGGATTTGCTTGGCATCGCTGAATTCGTACAATCAATTGACACTGGTCCCGGGAGGGGATAAACTGAAAGAAAAAAACGCGTAAGGATAATGGAGGTCAGTCCATGAAAATTTTGTATGTCAACATCCCGACGGGGTCGGAGGACAGCGGATTTGGGGATTTCGCAAGGAACGCGTACGTGCCCCTGATGCGGAAAAACATCGGCCTCGTTAAATCGCCCGACACCGAAATCGTGTTCCGCTTCAGTGAGTGGGGCATGGGCCCCATTGATATGGCCTTTTACAGATATATCGACCACCTGGCCTCCCGAATGGTGTATTACTCCGCCAGAAATGCCAAGGAGGAGGGGTTCGACGCCGTCGTCATCAACTGCTTTGGCGACCCGATGCTCTGGGAGCTGCGGCAGGCGCTGGATATACCGGTCATTGGCATCGGCGAATCAGCCATGCTGCACGCGGTACTGATGGGGTATAAATTCGGCATTGTCCACATTTCGCCCTATAACATTCCTGAGACGGAGGAGCATCTGGCAAAATACGGACTGAAGGACCGCTGCATCGGGCAAAGGCCCATTGACAGCTGGAATGCCGGGCTGGAGGAAGGCCTCACCGAATCAGGCGAAACGGTCAAAGCTTTCATATCCACCGCCCGCAAGCTTATTGACGACGGCGCGGAGGTCATCATCCCCGGCTGCTCGCTGATGTCGCCCACCATGCGCCTGACGCCGGGCGCCGAGCACCTGTACCCCGGCGGACTGACCGAAGTGGACGGCGTACCCGTTGTGGATGTTCTGAGCATCACCGTGAAAATGGCGGAGACAATGGCGTCGTTGTACCGGGCTGGCTCCGGCTGGATCAGCCGCAGGCAGCTGTTTGCCCAGCCGCCGCAGTATGTGAAGGATATGTCGATGCCCGTCACCGAGCGGGACCAATTAAAATTCTGGGATGTCAGATACTGAGGTTAGATGCAATTATTATGAAAGCATCCGATGGTTCTGTAGTACTTTACACGTTTGTCATTCTGAGCGTCAGCGAAGAATCTACAGGCAACCTTATGATGATGCGCTGATTCGAGATTACCTGGAGATCCTTCGTCGCTTTGCTCCTCAGGATGACAAAGCTGTTAGATCACCTATCGGTCTGAGTCTCTGCATGACTGCTATCTAGACAAAGGAGATTATACATGGCGTACACAGAAGGAGAGATCACCAGCCTGCGCCAGGCGTCCGGCAGGGTTGCGGGGAAGGTCGCGCTGATTACGGGCTCCACGTCCGGCATCGGCAGAGCGAGCGCCGTACTGTTTGCCTGGGAGGGCGCAAAGGTCGTTGTCTCCGGGCGGCGGACAGAGCGGGGAGAGGCGGTCGCCGGGGAAATCAGGGATAGGGGAGGCGAAGCCGTTTATATCCGCGCCGACATGACCCGGGAAGAGGATATACAAAGCCTGGTTAAAACGACGTTAGACACGTATGGTCGGATCGATATCCTGTTCAACAATGCCGGCTATATGATGAACAAGCCTACGATGGAGATTACCCGGGAGGATTGGGATCGTTATCTCAATCTGGACGCGTATTCCTACCTGCGCATGATGCAGCTGACGCTGCCCATTATGGAAAAGCAGGGCGGCGGCGTCATACTTAACTGCACATCGCTGGCTGCCGTGGACATCAATATCCCCGACAACACGCTCTACGGCTTCATGAAGGCCGGCGTCAACCACATGTCCCGCGTCATCGCCGCGGAGTACGCCGGTAAGAACATCCGGGTCAATACCTTGCTGCCCGGCCTCATTGAAACGGAGATGGTCCGGAACGGACCAAACGGCGACAGATATGATTTTATCAAAACCATGAATCCCATGGGGCGGCCAGGCACGATTCTTGAAGCCGCCTATGCCGCGCTGTTCCTGTGCTCCGACGAGTCCGCCTATATTACAGCCACTTCCCTCGTCATCGACGGCGGCGTTCGCGGCAGCGCGGGCGTATAACCACCGTGTTATTCCGATGGAGCAAGCGACTAGAAAACTTCCCGGATGGACTAGGATTCCTCGCTGCGCCCGGAATGACAAGTTTTCGAAAGGAAAATAGTAAATGAAGGACATGCTGAAGGATAAAGTCGCGCTCGTCACCGGCGGGGCGTCGGGGATGGGGGAGGCAACGGTCGAGCTCTTTGTCAGGGAGGGAGCGACCGTCGTTATCGGAGATTACAATATCGAAAAGGGTGAAGCCCTCTGCAAAAGGCTGACAGAGGAGGGCTATAACGTCCGCTTTTACGGGCGGATGGATATCACAAAACCCGAGCAGGTGGATGCAGGGATTGACGCCATCATCAATGAATTCGGCCGCATTGACGTTTTTACCCAGTTTGCCGGCGGAGAGGTCGGCAGCGGCTTTGATACCGATAACGTCCATATGGAGGTGTGGGACGCCTGCATGGACAGGAATCTGAAGGGCAACTTCTACTGCTATTTGAAGGTTGCCGAGCAGATGAAGAAGCGGCGTGCCGGGAGCATTACTCTCAGTTCCTCCAACGGAGCGTTCAATCCGCCTCTTGTGACCTATGCCTATCACGCGGCCAAGGCCGGTATGGAGTCCGTCACCGTCAACGCGGCCTTCGAGCTCTGCCGCTGGGGGATCCGCGTCAACTGTATCATCCCGGGCGCCGTTGAAACACCCTTCTGGAACGAGGTGTTCCCGCCGGACATGCCGCAGCCTGAAAGGGACAAGTTCCTCAGCGCGCTCGCCCATCAGGAGGTCCCGATGGGCCGGATCGGAAAACCGGACGATATCGCGGGGGCGGCGTTATTCTTCGCCTCCGACCTGTCGAAGTTTGTAACCGGCCTCCGGATGTATGTGGCCGGCGGCGGTGGTTATATCAACTGCCCGGAAGCCACCTTTGGCTCCAACTCCCTAGCGAAGTCTGTTCCGCCTGCAGAACCCATGATGCAGGGGGAAATCGAATGAGATTTGTACCGGCAGGCTGTCTGCGCGAAGGCATGGAAACTGCCAAACCGCTCTATGGCAGGAACAATGAAATACTGCTTATGGCCGGCATCAGGCTGTCTCAAAAATACATCGACAGCATCCGGCGGAAGAAATTCTCCGGCGTTTACATCAACGACGATCTGTCAAGAGACATTGACATCGTCAATACCATCAGTGACGAACTCAGAATAGAGACCTCAAGGGGCATAAAGAAGCTCTTCATGGAGATTAAGGACCATAACGATCCGAGAGCGACAATGAAAAGCATTGTTCAGCAGGTGGACGGTATTATCGAGGAGCTGCTTGCCAACAAAAATGTCATGGTCAACATGATCGACCTGAAATGCTTTGACAACTACACCTATATGCATTCCGTAAATGTCGCCGTTTTGTCCATCGTCGTAGGTATTGCCATGGGATTTGAACGCGAGGTGCTGACGCGGCTCGGCCTTTCCGCCATTCTGCACGATATTGGAAAGGTCTTTATCAGCAGCAAGATCATCAACAAACCGGGCGTTCTGACCGACAAGGAATTCGATGAAATGAAGAAGCATTCCCAGCTGGGGTATGATTATGCCAGGAGGCGGCTTAAACTGTCGCAGGCTGTCTGCCTTGGTATCGCCGAGCACCATGAAAAATTTGACGGCTCCGGGTACCCGAACGGAAAAAAAGGCGGTGAGATATCCCGTTTTGGCAAGATCATCGTCCTCACAGACATATACGACGCCCTGACATCGGAGAGGCCGTACCGGGGAGCACAGAGCCCCTCAGAGGCGATGGAGTATATCATGGGCGGCGTCGAAACCTTATTTGATCCGCGGGTCTCCACCGTTTTCATCCGTAAGGTCGCGCCTTACCCGGTCGGGACGACGGTGCTGCTTTCCAACGGTGATACGGCCATCGTCCTTGAGAATTACGAGGAAGTCTGCCTGAGGCCTCGAGTGCGGGTGATCAAGAGAGGGGATGAGGATGTGACGCCCTTTGATCTCAATCTGGCAGACGATTACAGCCTCCTGAATATCGTTATAACAAGCACTGTGAGCGATGACGGCGCTTTTTAAATTGATAAAAAATTCCTGTTATGCTATAATGGCAGAAATGTGTAAAAAACGGACTACAAGAGTTTTGAGGCATTATGAAAATCAGTATTCATATTCATTCCGAGTATTCCTCGGATTCAAGGCAGCCGGTGTCCTCGGTTATTGAGGAAAGCCGGCGGCTGGGCTATGACGCGATTGCCATAACTGACCACAATACCGCCGCCGGCAGTCTGGCGGCGCTGGAAATGAAGCCTGATGAGCTCAGTGTGATTACAGGAGCGGAGTTCAGTACCGATAAGGGCCATATTCTGGCTCTGTTCATAGACGATTCAATTGAGAAGAGCTGCCGGAAGATTCCCATCGGGTCCGGCATAGCGTATGAATTTAACGATCTGGTGTCAAAGGTCCGGAAGCTTGGCGGCCTGCTCTTTCTGGCGCATCCGCTGGAGTCGAAAGCGACCGTGGACCCGTCCTTTATCGCGTGTCTTGACGGGTACGAGCGTATCAACGGACGCATCAGCTCCGGCTTAAAAAGCAAGCGTGCGGATGAACTCAGCCGGACGCTGAAAGCGCGGTTTCCCGATAAAGTGCTCATTGGCGGCAGCGACGCGCACACACAACATGAAATCGCAAGCGTCTATATGACATCGGATTCATCCGACCTGAGGGAAGCGCTCCTGAATGCGGATAAAATATGTTTTAAGAGATCGTCAATGGCGAAAATCCGATTTCACAACATGAAAAACCATCATAAGAGACGGCCGGCATATGTCGTCAGACAGACCGCAGCCATGTTATTGGGACTGCTTCATGATCTTGGCAGTGCGATGAAGGGAAATTCCTATGAAGTTATACGAGTACGCGAGGAAAGCCGGTAAGATTCTGAAGGAGAAAAAAAAAGAACAGGCGGGCCGTTATCTTTTCCCCGTCCGGCGGATGGAGCAATTCGCACCGGTTAAAGGGCAGCGCGTTGTCGCCATGACGTTTGACGACGGCCCGATGGCGCTGCCTCCGAATCCGGTTAACGGGAAGTATGGTCACAACGAATCGCTGACCGCGCTTTTAATTGAGATCATGGCGGCTTACGGCGCCAGGGGCACCTTTGACATCATTGGCTCCACACAGGAGAATTACCCGGACCATGCCGGCAGCCTCAACACCTCCAAATGGGGCGGGACCATCCATGACCATTATCCCCAGTTCGGGAAGGATGAGTTTGCGGGCGCGGCCAACCAGCCGGCCCTTATTGACAAGCTGATCGCCGGCGGGCATGAGCTCAGCAATCACAGCTTCAGGCACGTCCTGTTCGGTCCCAACAAAGTGGTTTACGGGAGCAGGCATCATTTTAAAACGCTGGGAGAGGTGGCGGGAGACCTCCGCCAGCTCCATGAGCTTATTGAGAGCACGCACCATTACGTTATGACATTCTCCCGGCCGCCCCATTATATCGATAAAATCCCGGACGGATACAGCTCATATGACGCCTACGCCCTTTTGGGCTACGATTATCTGGCGGCCGGCTTTGACGGCGGCGGCTGGCTGCCGTCGACGGGTGATTATCAGGCCGACATCCGTAAAATGACCGAACCTTTGGAAAAGGTCCTGAAGGCCAATCCCGACGCCATGAACGGGCAGATCATTTTTCAGAAGGACGGGTACAACATGTCCCTGATGACGCCGATTGGCCATGCTCTTGAGGAGCACCTGAAGCTATTGGGAGACAGCGGCTACCGCGTTGTATCAGCAGGCGAACTGAAAAGGCTCAGTCCCTTTGAAGATATTGACACGGGCGCCGATTATATTGAAAAGCTGAGGCATCTCGACCAGAAGGGCTATGTGATCGGGTATCAAAACAACACATTTAAGCCGGACAAGCCCTTGACCCGCGGTGAGATGCTGACAATGACGCTCACGAAAAAGGATTACAGGGATTTCCTTGAGAAGGAAGTCCTGGGTAAAGGCTTCCATTCGCAATATAAAAAATGCCCGTATTATCCGGCTTATAAAAAATACGGACTGCTCGGCCAGCTTGATCAAAATGCCGGGGCGGTGACGGCGGATGAGGTCAGAAAATTCCTGTACGAAAGCCTGCATACGGAGATTTCCTTGGGCTCGGGCAAGGAAGTGCTTCGAAGAGACTACATTAGTATTCTGCCGTTTTGAAAAGGACAATGGCAGCATCCGGCATGAGGGTATAAGATGCGGATCATCATTGACAGCACGGACAAAAGAATGACGGTACCGGTGATCGATTACCTGACGCAGGCCGGATATGAGGTGCATGGGCTTTGCTTTTCCGGTGACAGGCCGCTGAATCGGGAAAAACTGAAGAAAATCCATTATATCAGCCGGCGGAACACCGTTCAGGAGCTGTCGGAGATATTCATTCCCTATGACCCCTGCGATGTCCTTATTGCCGGGAATCCTGATGTGATTGAGGCCGTCAATTTGATCAAGCCCAAATTGAAGTACCTGCTTTCGACACAGGAAAGCGTCGGAAAAGCCGTCAATAAAAGAGAGCTGTGTGTTATTGCCGATGGACTCGGCCTCAGGGTGCCGAGGGAATATGACGAGCCGTGCTGTCCGATGATCGTCAAGCTGAATGTATCCGAGAATGCGCGCGGGAAGCCCGCAGAACGTTACAGGATTATTCATAACGACAGCGAGCTGGAAGCAGCCCGGCCTTTTATGACCCGTAACGCTGACAACCTGATTATGCAGGAATATGTGGAGGGCCCTTCTGTCGGCGTGTCCATGCTGCTGGATGAAGAGTCAAATCTTGTGGATTATATCGTCCACGAGCGGCTTCTGGAGTATCCTGTCACAGGCGGACCCAGCGCCGCCTGCAGGAGTATTGTCGATACCCCGCTGGCGGAACAGGCGTACAGACTGCTCCGCGCGCTCGGCTGGAGGGGCATTGCGATGGTGGAGTTCAAAGGCGGCGCTCTCATTGAGATCAATCCGCGTTTCTGGGGGAGTATGCCGCTGCTGCTTACAGCAAAATCTGCTTTCTTTGAAAACTATATCAAAACGTTATATAAACGGCATGCGGTGATCACGCCGGAGCAGGCGCCATATCTGCCGTATAAAATCATGGTCTATTTTCCGCAGGGTCTTCTGTCCGTCCTGAGCCTTTTAAGATTAGGGGAAATAAGGAAAGCGGCGAGCGGATTGAAAATTCTGATCCTGGGGAAGGAAGGAATATTTCGCCTTTCGAATCCCAAACCCTTTTTCAGATATTTACGCACTCTGATACGGCGGGATTCCGTTTAATGGATATCAGTAAATTTCGGGGGGAGACGCACATATGAGATTTGTTCCGGCCAGCTGCCTGCGCGAAGGCATGAAGGTCGCCAGGACCCTATACGGAAGAAACAGCGAAAGGCTCCTCACCGAAGGCATCGTTTTAAATAAGAGTTATATTGATAGCATTAGGCGGATGAGTTTTGCCGGTGTGTATATCAATGACGACCTGTCCCGTGATATTGAGATTATCAACACGATCAGTGATGAACTGCGGATCGAGACGATGAACGGCATCAAGAAAACGTTCATCGAAGCCAAAAATTCCAGAGATCCGAGGGTAAAGGTGGATGAAATCAGCACCCATGTGGACACCATCATTGACGAGCTGCTATCCAATAAGAACATGATGGTCAACATGCTTGATCTGAAATGCTTTGATAACTATACCTATCTTCATTCGGTCAACGTCGCCGTCCTGTCCATCATCACCGGGATCGCTCTGGGTCTTGAGCGGGCTGTCCTTTCAAGGCTCGGTCTCAGCGCCTTGCTGCATGATATCGGCAAGGTGTTCATCGATATTAATATCG
>JAAYBH010000419.1 GCA_012718935.1 Clostridiales bacterium | reverse complement strand
GCCCGTAAAGCTTTTCAGCCGCGCCAGGGTGATATTGGTGCGGATCGGCATTTTTAAAAGCACGCCGTGGGATTTCCGGTCCTCGGGCAGCATCCCGATGCCGTGCTTCACCGCGCTCCCCGGCGTTTTGATTCGAATCTGTCTGCCGTCCAGATAAACGCGGCCGCTGTCCAGCGGGTCCGCGCCGAAAACAGCCCGCAGCGTCTCCGTCCGGCCGGCGCCCACAAGGCCGGAGATGCCCAGCACCTCACCCTCGCGCACCTCAAAGGAGACATTTTTGACAGCCTTGCCGGCGCAAATGTTTTCGACCTTGAAAACCGTTTTGCCGATATTCGGCTCCCGCGCCGGGAAATAGGTCTCCAGCGTCCGGCCGATCATCAGGCTGACAAGCTTCTTCTCATCCAGCCCGGTCGTCTCATAGGTGCCCACATACTGGCCGTCCTTCATGACGGTGACCCTGTCGCACAGCCTGAAAATCTCCTCGAGCCGGTGCGAGATATACACGATGGCAACGCCCTTTGCTCTGAGCTCCTTCAGCAGCTTGAACAGCTGCTCGGCCTCGCTGGCGGCCAGCACCGCCGTCGGCTCGTCCAGGATGAGGACGGAAGACTCGCGGGCCAGCGCCTTGCAGATCTCCACCACCTGCTGGTGCGCCACGCTCAGCTCCGAAACGACCCTGTTTACCGGGATATTGCCGAAGCCGAGGCTCTCCAGGACGTTTCGTGCTTTCTCGCGCAGGCGCTTCCAATTAATCAGCCTGCCCTTTTCATTGAGCTTGTCGATAAAAATGTTCTCCGCGACCGTCAGGGAGCCTATGAGCGCGAACTCCTGATAAATGACAGATATCCCGCTGTCAAGCCCGTCCTTGGGGTTCATAATATTAGCTTTCTGCCCGTTTATGTAGATGTCGCCGCTGTCCTTGAGATAAGCGCCCGACAGGATCTTCATGAGCGTCGATTTGCCCGCGCCGTTTTCTCCGACAAGGGCATGAATCTCTCCGGCCTTGACGCGGAGGCACACATTCTGACACGCCTTGACGCCGCCGAAGGTTTTGCATATATCCACCATATCCACATGGTATTGCCCGTCCTGCATCGCTGTTCCCCCCTCGTTTGGTATACAGCTGCCATCCGGCAGCTGTATTTGTGCTTTTGCAAGTCCCGCGGGCCGCCGAGGCCCGCGGGACTTGCCGCATTGTTTGAATTCCTGTCTGTTATCCGCCGATCGGGACGATCTCAATGTCCTCAAGAACCGTGAATTCTCCCTTGACCTTGCCGAGCCACTCGTCCGCGTTATCCTTCGTGACAAGGACGTTGGGGAAATAAGAGGCGTGGGGCAGATTCGTCGCGTCAAAGCCCTCGGTGAATATTTTATAGATCAGGTTTGCGCAGGTACCGACATACGTATAGGGGCTGCACAGGTTGATGCAGAGATATTTGCCTTCCTTGATCAGCTTCAGGGCGTCCTCCAAACCATCGCCGATGCTGGCGATCTGGATGTCCTTGCCGACCTCATAGCCGGCGTTCTCCATTGCCTTGATGGCGCCGAAGCCCTGCGAGTCGTTGGCGGTCCAGACAAACTGGAGGTCGGGGTGGGAGGTGAGGATATCCTCCATCGCCGTCAGGCCGCCGTCTTCGGACCAGAAACCGTCGATGGACTGCACGACCTTCCAGCCGTAGGCCGAATCGTTAAAGCTGGCATTGGCTGCGATCTCCTTGAGGAGGTTGTGCCCGTGAACCATGGCGTCCTCCTTCGTGGCGAAGGCTTCGCCCAGACCCTGAAGGGCGCGCTCATAGACGAAGCCGCCCAGGAAGCCGTTGAGGGCTGACTCGCCGATGGGGTGGCCCATCATGCCAGGGATCGTCGCCGCGATGAGGTTCTTGTTATCCTTGTAATAGTCCGCCACATACCGGCCGCACACCCAAGCCTGTTCATAATACGGGCAGGCGCTCGTCGTAACAACGGGAGAAGTCGGCGGGAATACAAGGCCATAGCCTATAACAGGGACACCCGCGGCGACGGCCGCCTCGACGGCGGCCAGCTCGGACTCGACCACATAGTCGCAGTCGACGATGATGTCGACACCGGCGGTGACGAGGCTCTCGATACCGGCGACCTGCGCGTTGATATCACCGTTGGAGCTGATCGACATGAACTTATACCCCCAGCTCTCGCACTGTTCCTTGAGGAACTGCTCTGAGGCGGCGAAAAACGGGGTGCTGTTGTTCCAGGTGATATAGCCGACAGTAATGCCGTCCTTCCTGTTGTCCGGCTTGATTGCCTTGTCGATCGCGGCGCGGGAGGTTGTTTCAACCGTCGCGACGCCCTGCCACGGTACCATGTTCTCCGCCATGAGCGCGTACACTGCGTGGTTGGGATCGCTGGGCGGCTCGGAACGTGCTTCCGGGGCTGCGGGGGCTTCCGGGGCTGCGGGGGCTTCCGGGGCTGCCGGCGCTTCCGAGGTCGCCGGCGCCGCCGGGGACGGCGCAACGGACGGAGATGCTTCCACAGTTTTGGGAGCGCAGCCGTATATAAGCGACGCCACCATGACGATAACCAGCGCTAATACGATAATCTTTCTAAGTTTCTTCATGTACTGTCCTCCTAAAATAATATGTTTTCCGCGGACTTCTGCTGTCACTTATCCCAGCCGCAAACACCCCCTCCGAAAATGAAACACATTTTAGAACAGATACTAGAACATGTACTAATTAATTACATTCTTACCAATATGTTGTATTACAGCACATTCTACACCAGCGCTCCGTCAGAATCAACTGTTTTTGCGCATAATTATGGAAAGCAAAAAAAGCAGGGGG
>JAAYBH010000418.1 GCA_012718935.1 Clostridiales bacterium | reverse complement strand
ATCGGATGGTATACTGGCAAAAACGGAGCCGGAAAGCTGTTTACAAAAGACACGACGGTGACAAACCATATGCTTGTTTATTCGGCGTGGAAAAAGAATAACGGAGAGACAACTGTTGTAAAAACAAATTCCGGGCCAGTTATGGTGACATCCTTTCAAATGCCCATAAGCACTTTACAGCAAATGGCTGACAGCATTGGTTTATATAACTATCCTCAGCCTTATGATTTTCCGATTAATATCACGACAATCGTTAAAGAATATCCGCCTGTACCATTTGTCATGTACTCGGCGAATATTTACAATGACTCTCTGGTACCGAACGAGCCCTCGCTCAGCTACTACGGGCCTATCACGAACAGCCATCTTGCGCAGCAGTATGCGGATTGGGCAAGCCATATGAGCAATAAAGTGCCTAACATCTCTGGGTATAACGGTTCTTCATCATTAAGCAGCACGCTTCCTACACCGAATCTTCCGTCGTGGGCGCAAGGGCTGTATCGTACCGGAGAAATACCAGGTACCGGCTATTACGCCGCTTTAGCATACAACTCCAATAATTTATACACTATACTCAGCAAGTACCTCGATGAATTAAGCGGACACGGCATATCAAGCATTAAGGTAACGCGCGTCGTTCAATACCAAGTGCAAGAATACGCTATCCGTACAATGAGAACTTCAAATCCTCTTCCTGATTATCACTGGACAGTCAGAGGACAAAACGGAGACTTCGTTCAGAAGGCAACAATATACAACAGCATCAAAATGCTCTTCCGCGGCCCCGGGGTTTACGACGTATCGGTCAAGAACCTTCAAACGGTCTACAGAACCAACCAGGTAAAGGGCCTGAAGACTGAATACTGGATACTGAATAACGGGGATGCTTATGACGGCCTCATCATTTATATGAAAAGCTCGGATTTCACAGCGGATATCGGCCAGGACATCGGACCGAAACTCGAATTTGTTCAACTCCTTGACGACGGGTTTACAGCAAACGTCACCAAGGATATGGCGCAAGCAATTCAGGTGCTTGACATCTACGGAAACATCCACTCCCCCGCTGTCGGCTTTACGACAGAACGTCGATGAGGTGAAGGTTATGATTTATGTCGAAAATTTCTTCGTTTTACTGCTCCTGGTTGTCGTCTGCGTTGTCCTTGCGTTTGC
The DNA here is from genome assembly GCA_012718935.1 of Clostridiales bacterium. Classification (GTDB taxonomy): domain Bacteria; phylum Bacillota; class Clostridia; order Oscillospirales; family Oscillospiraceae; genus Sporobacter. Next base: position 4,532 of record JAAYBH010000418.1, on the reverse strand, counting down.
AGTAACATATACGATTACTTCGCTGTATATTTATTATAAACGCAGGCCCGTCAAGAAGTATTCGTTCACGGAACCCGCCTTAGAAAAAACAGGCGTGCCGAGAAGAGAAGGCGGAGCTTTGGACGGCACCCCGGACAAAAGCGAAATCGACGGAACAAAATCACCATGGTAAAAGAAAGGCCCGGCAGACGAATTGTCCTGCCGGGCTTTTTTATTTTTTACCTAAGTCTTCAATGTTAATTATCGGTTGCGCTTTAGTCTCGTCGAACTCACCTTCCGAAACAATAGGGTAGTATATGCCGTTCAGTTTGATGAATTCTGACTCAAAAGCTTTGTGTTTTTTTAAAAACTCGGCGACGACAGGTTTATTCAATGTATCCTCATCGAACTTAATACAACTCGTCAAATTCTCCTGCGTCCATTCTTCAAAGGATATACCCTCCACATGCACGCGAATACGGACAAACTTACCAGCAATATCTTCAAAGCCGTGAATAGTAATTGAATCCCCTTCATGCGCCAAACAATTCTTTGTACCCATTATTACCCCTTCAAAAGAAACTATATTTGGCTATTATATTGTATCAAATTTGACGAGTTAAATCAATAAAAAAAGCGCATTTACATAAAGTTTGTATATTTTGTTAAATTTGTGATTTTTTTGTCATACAAATTTACCACAATACTGTTAATTAATAGAAGCATATGTATTAATTGCTATAACGAAAAAAGAGGCCTTCCGGCCTCCTTTTTCATTTGGCGCACGTTTCAACCTTTTACCGCAATCGATGCCGGGCCTGCAAGCAGGCCCTTGCGTCATATCACTGGCATAAACGCCGAAATACGTGCCTCGTTGTGGCAGGAATTGCACCTGCCTAATCCATGTCCGCAGATACCATGTGGTTCGTACAAATCTCCGTTTCCATTCAAGCTAAAAGGCATGGTTAATACTTGGCTGCTTAGGAACAGATTGCCGGTTTCCCGGAAACATTACAGACGTGCGCCCGGCTGTAACTTTAAGCAAGGCCTACTCGGATGGGTTTTGATTAGTAATACGACACTCTTTCAGCCGCATAAAATCAAACTTCTCCTCGAAGAAGAGACTTGCTTGTTTTCCCTTGACAAATCCATAATCAATCCCTTTGCTGAAAAAGTCTGCGCTCGGGTAAGATTTGTTCATGGTTTTCCAATCTGCCTTTCCACGGATTAGATTTTTTGATTCTTTGCAGTGATATACGACTCTCATCAACAGCGAACTGCTGAATCCTGCCATCTCCAATCATCACTCACTTCGAACCATTAATAGTATGTCATATCCCCATAGCTCACAAAAAATTTTTATTTGAATCGAACCGCTGAACTTGAATTCTGACATTCTTCTATTTGAATACCGTATTTCGCTAAGACATGAGGGATTACGCCATACTATTTACAGAGGCTATTGACTGACGATTCTGGAGATATTTTATAACTTAATAGTCGGTAATTACCGAAAGGAGTCAAAAACATAGTGAACTATAATCAACTGCTTTTTACATGTAAAAACACATTGCGCGTAACCGTCTGTGAACACACCGAAGAACCTGTCGTACACCCCAATACGGAAGTAACGGGGGCTGCAGTATCTTCAAGACGCGGAAGCGCAGGAGCCACAGCGAGGTCTCCGAAAATATCATCGCTGTTTCATCCTTTGGAAAGAGCGTTAATAAAAAAGGATATGGCGGTTTTAGCTACGGTGGACGGCTCGATTTATTGCGAGGCTTTTACCAAAACCGAAGTCGAATCTTTTTTGTACCATGAGAACACGTTTTATTCCAAAAGGGCGTTGGAAGACCCGTATGGTTCCGAAGCATGCCTGCTATGCATGCTTATCTCAAAAGTCATTCAGAAAACAGCACATTACGCTGAAACGGCCGCGTATCTGAATGTTGTCTCAAATCAATTCAGTACACTAGGATATGTCCCGCAAACAGACATGGCAGCTTTATGTGATTGCTTTTATTACGACCTCAAAGACGATTTGTCAACGGCCGGAATGAGCAGTGACATTGTAGTCAAACCGTTTGATTCGGCGACAAAAGACCTGGTCCAGCAAAGCATCCGCTCCACAGCCATGACAGCGCCCCGGGAGTACCTCGAGGCAGCCGGCGCCGAAGATTTTGCCCGCTTCATTTCCAACATGTTTAGTAATGTGACGTTTGAAGAGTTTAAGGGCAAATCATCTACCGGCGGGTCACTGGTCAGGAGCTCCTTCCTGGAGGAATGCAAGAAGGGTACATATGAAATCGGATACGAGTGGAACGCGGAACAAATGAAGCGAATCAGAGATGTTTCGTTCCTCGATGAATTTATACCCAATGAAGCCTTCGAGACGCTGGTTGAGCTGGCCAATTACGACCTTAACGAGGTCATTGACCGCATCAACATCGGCAAATCCGGAGTAGAAGCCATTAAGGACAACTTTTTGAACGCCATCATTGTCGGTAAACCCGGTACAGGTAAAACGACAACGGCAGAGGCTGTGTCGGCGGCTCTTGGCATGCCGATATACACTGTCAAAAACTCAAAGAACACGGAAGAGGACACATACGAAGGCATGACGAAGGTCGTCAGCGGCAGTTTTGCTTTCAGGTCAACGTCGTTTCTTGAGGCCTATGAGTATGGCGGCATCATTGTTCTTGAGGAGTTCAACCTTGCCGACCCCGGCGTTATGCAGGGGGCCCTCGGACAGGCCATCGAATACCCGTTCATCCTCACAAAGGATGGTTATCAGGAAATCCGCCGTCACCCAATGTGCGTTATCATCTCAACGATGAATACGGGGACCCAGGGAGCAAGGGAGCCAAACGAGGCTTTGACTTCGCGCGCCCCCATAACTCTTGTCATGGAAGACCCGGACGACGATGAGTTCCTTGCTATTCTCGAAAGCAAGGGAAACGACAAGAAAAGCTGTCATGCGGTCTTTAAGGCTTACAAAGCGATTATCAGATACCTGACCGATGTCGCCGGCAGCGAAGAAATGGTAATGCAGGTTACTCTGCGTCACTGTATCGGAGCCCTAAAGCTCATGAGAATCGGAAAACCTATCAAGGTAGCCCTCAACAGCACCATGATTGGCTCCCTCGCCATTAAAGACCTCGCTCTTTCAAGGGAAGTCAGAGAGGCCGTTGTGGAAACAATCAAACTTTAACACGAAAGGAGCCAAACGCATGGCCAAGCTCACAAAGAGTGAAATATACGGCCTGCAAAACAGGCTGTCCAAAATCGCCTTCACACTGACCGGAAAGCGCATGCGCATTAAGCAGGCCAAGAACGGTGAACTCGGGTTTACGTCGGAAGGCGACGAAATTTTCGTCGCGTTCGACCATCCTGAGTATAATGACCTTGATACAGTCGGCATAATCAGAATGATTAAGGGAATCACCGTCCATGAGCTGATGCATCAGCTTCAAACGGATTTTGCTATCTACGTCAGTACGATTCAGTCCGTTGACAGATATGCACAGCAAATACTCGGTCAAATCTACAACATTCTTGAGGACTCAGCGATTGAAAACTTTGCTTCCGAATATGTAAGCGATTCGCTTTTCAGCGACCTCAACTTCACCAGGGCGACAATCTATAGCAAAAGTCAGCCCATTGACAGCTACAATGACCCGTTCGTTCAGTTTATCTACGCCTCCATTCAATATGGAGACGCAGGATTGATAAAAGGCGAATTCACGTTCAAGGAGGCATACGATATATTCGTCAAATGCCTCCCTATCATGAACAAAGCTGTTGAAGAGCCCGAAAACATCAAACGTTCAAAATACGCAAAGCAAATCTATGACATCTCGCAGCCTTTATGGAAGAAACATGCCGAGGATGCCGAGATGATGGATAAGCTGATGAAAGAGCTTGAGAAGGCACTCAAGGACCTCGGCAAGGGAAAACCAATGTCAGCCGAAGAGGCCGCTTCGAGAGGGTCAGGAAAACCGATAGACCCGATGGACCCTGATTCCAAACCGTCTTCCAGTGAACGCTCAAAGCGCCGCAAAGTAACTTTTAAGCGGGTTACCGCCGAGGAGTTCAAAAAGGCAATGGAAGAATCCGAGGAAGGTTGCGGCGGCTCGTGCGACGGCGATATCGAGGTTTTGATTCCCGATGAGCCGGTCGAGCTTCCTGAAAAGGACGCTTCGAGTGAATCCGACTCAATATCAATGCCAGGGCCGGCCTCCGAATCGAAGAAAAAGAAAAAAGAAGATTCGGGCGGCAGCAGTTCATCCGGCGAAAAGCCTGACGGGTCCGATGACCTTGAGGATGACTCCTCTGGCGCCTCTGGCGCCTCTAAAGACGAAGGAGAGGAATCTTCTTCGGAAGAGTCCGGGAAAGACGCAGAGAGCGAGTCCGGCAGCGACACAGCCAAAGATTCCGAGGATGACACCTCAGGCGCCTCAGACGACCCTGAATCGTCCAGGGAGGAAGGCGAGGCATCTTCTTCGGGGAAAGCCTCAGAGGCAATAGACGGCACGCCTAGCGGTAAGCCGCCT
>JAAYBH010000417.1 GCA_012718935.1 Clostridiales bacterium | reverse complement strand
CTGCCTGGGTGAAAAGAGCGCAGTGCAGATTATCATCGGCGACGGGAACCACTCTCTCGCCGCCGCGAAGACTTACTGGGACGAGATCAAAAGCGGTTTCGGCGAAGAGGAACGCCGGACACATCCGGCGCGGTTCGCCCTGGTGGAACTCAACAATGTTTACGACCCGGCCATCAGCTTCGAAGCCATCCATCGCGTCGTTTTCAACACGGAGCCGGAAGCGCTCTTAATGAAGTTAGAAAAGACTCTGCCGATGGCCGCCGGCGAAGGCTATCCGCTGCGCTGGTCTATGGCCGAAGGGCAGGGGACTATTCAGGTTGACGCGCCGGGCATTGGCAGGCTTATCGAGCTGCTTCAGACCTTCCTGGACGTCTACGCCAACGGAACCGGCTGCGAGATCGATTATATTCACGGGGAGGACTCCGTTTTGTCCCTGACAAAGGAGAAAGGAAGCATTGGCTTTCTTCTGCCGGCCATGGACAAGTCCGACTTCTTCAAGACAGTCGCCGACGGCGGCGTCTACCCGAAAAAGAGCTTCTCCATCGGCCACGCCCGCGACAAGCGTTATTACCTGGAATGCCGGGCAATAAAATAAGTCGAACGAATAAACAGCAAAGGACACCCTGCCGCTTTTTGAGGAGCAGGGTGTCTTTGTTGTATCCGGTCATGATTGTTGCAGTTCGGTCCGTATCAATACTTACCGAAATCATCGTCTTCGAGCGTAATCACTGAATTTGATGCCTTAAGGCTTCTCGGGACTGGCGATACATCACTGGCATCATCATGCCCGTTATCGGGGTTAGGCAAAAACGGCTTATCTGCCGCGTTTTCAGTTAATTTAAAGATGCTGACAGATTCCTTGAGCTGATGTGCCTGACTGGAAAGCTCCTCGCTTGCCGCCGCACTTTCCTCAGACGTTGCTGCGTTTGTTTGAACGACCTGCGATACCTGGTTGACGCCCTGGTTGATTTGCTCGATTCCAAGCGCCTGTTCCTGAGTGGCTGTAGAAATCATATGCACAAGATTGGCCGCGCTTTCGACCTGGCTGACAATATCGCCAAGAGCCTGGGCTGTTTGCTTTGCGATTTTCATGCCCGCTTCAACCTTATTGATCGAGGTCTCTATCATATCGGTCGTTTCTTTGGCGGCGTTGGCCGATTTAGCATCCAAAGTCCTGACCTCTTCGGCTACCACAGCAAAGCCCTTGCCGGCGGAACCAGCTCTGGCGGCTTCGACGGCTGCGTTAAGCGACAGAATGTTCGTCTGAAATGCGATATCGTCGATGACTTTAATGATCTTGCTGATGTTCATGGATGAATGATTGATTTCATCCATTGCTTTTAGCATTTCCGCCATTTGTTCATTGCCGATGACAGCATTGGCTTTCGCATTATTGGCAAGCTCATTCGCTTTTTTCGCGTCGCCGGCAATAAGATTCGTTTGCGCTGAGATTTCTTCAAGGGATGCAGTGAGTTCTTCAATTGAGCTGGCTTGTTCAGTTGCTCCCTGAGACAGCGCGAAACTTGAGTTTGATACCAAATTCGATCCGGAGCTTACCTGATCGGCTGCCGCGTTGATATCAGAAACAATATTATGCAATGATGCCGTAATATTGAGCATAGCCGTTTTTATGCCCGTGAAATCGCCGGTATATTCCTGATCTGTTTTTACTGTCAGGTCTCCTGCTGCAATTTTTGAGAGGGTGTAATCAATATCCTGAATATAGGCGTTCAGGTTATGTGTTGTACTTTCCAGCGATGTGGCTAATGTCTGTCTCTCATCCTTGGACTTAATAATTGGAACGCCGGATTTCAGATCACCTTGGCTGAGCGATTCCAGCCGCTTCGAAACAAGAGAAATCGGCTTGCTGATAGATTTTGAAAACAGGAAAGCGAAAACGAATGCAATCGCCACCAGGCTGATGGAAAATATGATTGAAGTACGCAGCCCGTAATAATAAGCTTCCAGCATCTCATTTTTATCTGCCGTTATCGATAAAATCCAGCCGTCAGTGTTTTCTATGGGGATGTAGGCATTGTATTTCGCAGATCCATTGGAAATAACCTCATTAGTGCCGGTTTGATTTTGAAGCATTTCCGCGGTTGCATAGGCGAGTGTTTTATAAGATGGGTCGTTTTGACTCAAAGTGATGAAGTTTGTAAACGAATCCACCATCGAAGAGTCCGGATGTGCGACTATCGTCCCCGTCTTATCAATAACATAGCCGATACCCTGTTCGCCGATTGTCACATCGCTGATAATCTGGCTGATGACGCTATAATCCAATTCGGCGAAAACAACGCCATAGTATCCGGTGCCATTATTGATTCTTGCAGCAATAAATAATGCTACAGAGTTGTCTATTGGATTCACAACCGGACTCGACAGGTACGTTTTCCATTCCATCGCTTCCTTAAAATAGGTTTCCTCTGAAACGTTGTAGCCCGATTCGTCAAAAAGGTAGCCATCACTTTTTGCTATGATAACATCGTTAAACCCATGTTCCTTGATTAGTTTTTTTTGCAAATCCTTCAATTCTTGGACAGTTGCAGTAGGAGAAATACGCTCGTCCTTTGAAATAATTTCAATTTTCGTCTTGTAGATATCAATTGCGTTTGCGATAGCTCCGGTATACGCCTTTGCCGCTGTCGTCACAGCCGTATCCATGCCCTGCATGGCCGTTTCTTTAAGTGCCATCAAATTGACGACCGATATCGCGACGCAGACAATAAGAGACAACAGGCATACTATTGCCGTTAATTTAAATCGTATGGTTTTCATAGCTTTACCTTCCAGTGTTGTTTTCCTTAACACCTTGTAATTTGCCAAGGTGTTTGTGCATATTTAATATCGAAACATTTTCGTTTTTGTTTAGTATGAATATAATGACACTTATAAAAAACTGTCAAATGAGATGAGAAGGGAGAAAAAACGGGGCGGTTCCATCCGCCCCTGCGCTCCTCCTCGCTGCTTCATTCAATCGAATGGCATCTATTGAGAAAGCTCTCGAATTTCAGCAATGCCTTCCGTTCTGTCACCTCCACGCCGGACTCGAACCAGGCAATGCTGCCGCTGCCGCCGGACGGCGGCGCTTTTGTTTCGGCCAGTGTCGCGGCGAGCTTGTTCACCGTGCCCCTGTTGCCGTCGATGATATCGATTTCGAGGCCGAGCAGGGTTCTGAAAACAGGCCGAAAGTAGATAAAATGGGTACAGCCGAGAACAACGGTCTGGTATCGGCTCATATCAAAACGTGAAAGCTCGTCCTGCAGATATGCCGAGACGGGTGAATTGTCAAATTCCATGTTTTCGGCAAACCGGACGAGCCCCGGCAGCGGGAGGAGATCGACGATATCCTCGCAGTCGAGGCGGGTGATGAGCTTTTTGAGCT
>JAAYBH010000416.1 GCA_012718935.1 Clostridiales bacterium | reverse complement strand
TATCCGTTTTCAGATCGCTGGGCCGGGAGAAAATAAGGATGTCGGTAAGCGAAAGAAACGAACAGACGCTTGGGTTTTGCGAGAAGTACGGGTTCAACAGGATTGGCGAATATGATGGTACCGGCGGGCGGCATGTCATGCTGGAGATGGATATTGCTGTGAAGTAAACGTAAACAACAAAAGCCTTCCCCCAGGGGAAGGTGGCACGGCGTAAGCCGTGACGGATGAGGGTAACCTATGACGCGTAACGCAGCAAGTAGATCAACCGCCTTCGGCGGACCCTCATCAGCCGCCAGCAAGAGACTTCTTCGAAGTCTCTTGGCGGCAGCTTCCCCCAGGGGAAGCCTTTAAAAGGACGTAGGAACGATCAACAAATCACCCATTTAACAGAGGCCTTTATGACAAACAGTGCTTTTCTGCCGGTTTCACGCGAGGATATGCTCGATCGTGGCTGGTACTATTATGATTTCCTGCTCGTCACGGGTGACGCGTATGTGGACCACCCCAGCTTCGGCGCGGCCGTCATCGGGCGTGTTCTGGAGGCGGACGGATATCGCGTTGCTGTTCTGGCACAGCCAGACTGGAAGAGCACGAGAGATTTTGTCAGTATGGGGAAGCCGCGGTACGCGGCGCTCGTCGGCGCGGGGAACCTTGATTCCATGGTCGCCCATTACACAGCGGCGAAAAAGCCCCGCAGCGAGGATTTTTATTCACCGGGGAAAAAAGCGGGTCTTCGCCCGGACAGGGCGGCGATCGTCTATGCCAACAGAGTCAGGGAGGCGTTTCCCGAGCTGCCGGTTATTATCGGCGGACTGGAGGCCTCTCTCCGCCGTTTTGCCCATTATGATTACTGGGAGGATAAGGTGCGGCGGCCGATACTTTTCGACGCGAAGGCAGACCTGCTCATTTACGGCATGGGTGAGAACGCCGTGCGTGATATAGCCGAAAAGCTGAAGCACGGCGTCCCGGTAACGGGGCTGACGGATATCCGCGGCACGGCCTTTATCGCAGCAGACCAAGCAACATGCCGGTTCCCGTCGGCCATATGCGCCTCCTTTGAGGAGGTTTCCTCAGACAGGCACAAGTACGCCGAGGCGAACATGCTCCAGTATGAGGAGCACGACCCCGTCCGGGGCAAGGCCGTCCTGCAGCACTGCACAGACAGGGTGCTTATCGTCAATCCGCCCCAGATGCCGCTCTCAACGAAGGAATTTGACCGGATCAGCGCGCTGCCCTATACTCGGGAGGTTCACCCGGGGTATGCCGAGTCAGGTGGCGTTCCGGCCATCGAAGAGGTCCGTTTCTCCGTTATCCACAACAGGGGCTGTTTCGGCGCGTGCAACTTCTGCTCGCTGGCGTTCCATCAGGGGCGGATGGTGACGGTCCGCAGCCACGAATCCGTTCTGGGCGAGGTTGAAAGCTTTGTAAAGCACCCGGAATTCAAGGGCTACGTCCATGACGTCGGCGGCCCGACGGCGAATTTCCGTTGCCCGTCCTGTAAAGGCCAGCTGAAAACCGGCCTGTGCCGGGGCAGGAACTGCCTGACACCGACGCCCTGTAAAAGCCTCGAAGCCGACCATACAGATTATTTGCGGCTGCTCCGGAAAATCAGCGCCATACCCGGCGTCAAAAAGGTCTTTGTACGGTCGGGCATCCGGTTCGACTACCTGATGGAGGATCATAACGGCGAATTCTTCACCGATCTTGTTAAAAACCATATCTCCGGCCAGCTCAAGGTGGCCCCGGAGCACTGCGTCGACGAGGTTCTTGACTTCATGGGCAAGCCCCATCACGATGTCTATCAGAAATTTGAGGAAAAATACAACCGCCTCAACGAACGGTACGGAAAAAAGCAGTTCCTGGTCCCGTACCTCATCTCATCCCATCCCGGCTCTACGCTCTCCGACGCAGTCCGCCTGGCCGAGTATCTGAACAAGCGCGGCGTCCAGCCCGAGCAGGTGCAGGACTTTTACCCTACGCCGGGGACACTCTCCACCTGCATGTATTATACCGGGCTCGACCCACGGACAATGAAGCAAATCTACGTCCCGAAATCGGCCCGTGAAAAGGCCATGCAGCGCGCGCTTCTGCAGTGGAAGCGCCCAGAAAAGCGCCAGCTCGTCCTTGAAGCCCTCCGGGAAACGAACAGGGAAGACCTCATCGGTTACGGCAGGCACTATCTCATCCCACCGGGGAGGCCCCATGGGGGGTCAGGTAATAAGAAAACGGCGGGTGGGATGCAAAACAAGAGCACATCTGTAAAACCGGCGATAAAGCCCGCCTCAAAAACGAAAGCGGTTCAGAAAACCGTGACGAATAAAAGAACACAGTACAAAAAAGGC
>JAAYBH010000415.1 GCA_012718935.1 Clostridiales bacterium | reverse complement strand
GATTCTTACTTTTTATTAGGTTTTCTCATTAAGCCGATTAACTTGGCGACAAAACGATTGCTTCTGCTGGCAGAAGGGGATCTAGGAAGCGACAAGGTCACACATACGCATTTGACAGAAACAAGCGTCATGGTGCGTGCCCTGAACGCGGTCATCGGTCATAATAATCAGTATATCAACGAAATAAAACGCGTGCTGCATGAGGTTGAAAACAAAAACTTAGCCGTCGAGGTTGACGTGGATTTTATCGGTGATTTTTCGGCGATAAAAACGTCTCTGGTCAATATTACAAAGTTCCTGAATGACACCATGGAACAAATTGGAGCGAGCTCAAATGAGGTTGCCGGCGGCGCTGATTTGGTTTCCAACGGGGCCACAGCTTTGTCTCAGGGTGCAGCCGAACAAGCCAGCGTGGTTGAGGAATTGACGGCGTCGCTCGAGGAAATCTCTGCTCAGACAGCCCTGAATGCGCAGAACGCCGAAAAAGCCAGTCTGATGGCGACAAGTGCAAATAAGGAAGCCGAGCAGGGCAATGCCCAAATGAACGCCCTCTTAAAGGCAATGGACGCGATCAATGCGTCCAGCAGCAATATCAATAAGGTTATCAAGGTCATCGACGATATCGCATTCCAGACGAACATTCTCGCGCTCAACGCGGCCGTCGAGGCTGCCCGGGCCGGACAGCACGGCAAGGGCTTCGCTGTAGTGGCGGAAGAAGTCAGAACGCTTGCCGGGAAATCCGCAAACGCCGTCAAGGACACGACAGAAATGATCGACGGCTCCATCAGAAACGTCGAATCGGGCATTAAGATCGCCAACGAAACAGCCGAAGCTCTCAAGAGAATCGTCACCGAGGTTTCAAACGCGACGGAGCTTGTGGGTTCTATTGCCGTCGCCTCCAAGGAACAGGCCCTGGGTATCGAACAGCTGAATCAAGGCATCATCCAGGTGTCGCAGGTTGTTCAAAACAACGCCGCCACATCCGAAGAGAGCGCCGCCGCCAGCGAGGAGCTGTCGAGCCAAGCCGATCAGCTTAAGGAAGTTGTCAGTGTCTTTAAGGTAAAGAACAGCAGTGCGGACACTCCGTCAAAGCTTAGCGCAGCTTCGGTCAGGGCTCCGTCCCGGGCAGGAGCGCTGCCTTCAGGCAAACCCCGGGCGAAAATCGAGCTTGAGGGTGATTTCGGCAAATACTAAGCCGAAATAGGGGCATATGGGTTTCCTGTATAAGGTTTCGCTTTCGAAGATGGTGGGATTTAGCTATAAATGAACGGCAGACACATATCATGGTATAGGGGGGATGCCATGGGAAGCGTCGAAAAAACGGCAAGGCAGGATGTCATAACCGGCAGCGAGACGGATTACCCTGTCGTCATTACAAAAATTACCGGACGCAATATGTACGATACACCCGAGGGGCAGGTCAAGGCCGACGAATACCAGGAGATAGACTGGGGGTTAAGGCTCGGCGTTACGCGTATATACGGACACAAGAAGGAAGCGGCGCCTGAAGAGGCCGCCGCAAACAGGAAGAGGCTCGAGCGGCTCGTCGTGAGACTTCATTGCGAGTGATATAGAAATGAAAAGGCATGTCACGCCCACGTTTTTATTAAAACGTTTTGTGACATGCCTGTAAATAATTGCGGAAGACGCTATTTTTTTTCAGCGGCAAGCTCGCTGAGCCGGCTGGCATTCTGGGACTTGAGCCTTGATTTTTCGCGGTAATAGTCCAGGATCAAAGCAGCGATCAGCAAGATGCCTTTTGCGACGACCTGATAGTACGAATCGAGATTGGCGACAACAAGACCGTTCTGAAAGCTTGTAATCAGAAGAATACCGAAGAAAACGCCAACCATATTACCCGCGCCGCCTGTAAAAGCGACGCCTCCAAGAACAGCTGCAGTAATGCCGTCCAGATCCGACCCTGTTACACCCGACGGCGAACCCATCGCCATGCGCGAGGCCAGGATTGAACCTGCCAGACATGCGATAACACCGTTGTTGACAAACAGGATCGTTACAATTCGTTTTGGATTGATCCCTGCAAGCCTTGCTGCATTTGCATTGCCGCCCGTCATATATATCCGACGCCCAAACCCCGTGGCAGACAGAATAACCCCATAGATGATCAGCAGGACGGCCAGTATTATAAACGGAAGCGGGAATATCCAGAGGTTGATTGAACCCAGCGTCAGAAATCCTTTATTGTTGACAGGTATATTAGCACCGTTTGTGATGACAAGCGACAGGCCGGCAAAAATTGTGCTGATGGCAAGCGTTGATATAAACGGCGCAAACCTCATGCGGTTAATAAAAAATGAGTTAATCAATCCCGTGACGGCGCCAAAGACGAGCGTAATAAGAAGCGCCAGAACCCAGGGAATACCGGCTTTGAGCAGGATCGCAATGATGATGCCCGCCATCATGCCTGTATTGCCTGCAGAAAGATCGATCTTGCCGCCGATCAAAAGACAGGACAGCCCGATTGCGAGAGTGCCCATGACAAACGCCGAGTTGAATATGGCTCTTATATTGCCGAGGGAAAGATAGTTATTGTTTATAGCCCAGAACAGGTAGATAAAGACCGCTAAAACAATAACCAGTGTAAACTCCTTCACATTTGTAAGTTTTTTAATGATCTGCCGCGACTTTTCGTTTTTTTCAAAAAGAAGCGTCATGACTCCGGCGGCAAGTAAAATGACACCGAAAAATACGAAGCTTACTCCAGCAGTTACTGAAACAGCGCCCAGCAGTGGGACCGCCTGAACGCTGAGAGATGCGACCCCTGCTATCAGCGCGAGAGCTCCAATGACAATGAATATGATACTCAGAATCAACATAACAGCGCCCCCCCTAATCTTTCATTGCCAGCTCAAGGACACGCTCCTCTGTTGCCTCATGTCTTGTGACTTCGCCCGTAATGTGCCCGTTATGCATAACGATAATTCTATCGCTTATATTGAGCACTTCGATCAATTCGGATGAAATAAAGATAACTCCGATCCCAAGAGAGGCAAGGTCGTGTACCATCTGGTATACTTCGGCTTTTGCGCCAACGTCGATTCCTTTTGTCGGCTCATCAAGAATAAGGACCTTCGTGTCCATCATTTCCGATGTCCAACGTCCAAGTATAGTTTTTTGCTGGTTACCGCCCGACAGCTCCACCATCAGTTTTTCAGTCGTCGGCGTCTTGATGGAGTACTTGCTTACCGCTGCGGCGGCCAGGCGTTCCTCCTTTTTAACATCAAGAAACAGTCTTTTTTTCATCTTTGAAAGCACTGGAATGCTGATGTTGTCCCTGATCGACCGTCCTAGGATGAGCCCCTGCTCTTTTCTGTCCTCCGGACACAGCGCGATGCCGCTGTCAATCGCATTCTTGGGCGACTTAAAGCTCACAGCTTTTCCGTCCAGCCATATCTCGCCCGAGCTGACAGGGTCAGCCCCGAATACCGCCCGCATGACCTCGGTTCGCCCGGCGCCAATAAGGCCGGCAAAGCCCAACACCTCCCCGCGCCTGAGATTAAAGCTCACGTCATGTATATACTCCGTTACAAGATTATTTACCTCAAGGATCACGTCGCCAATCTCTTCGTTCCGTCTCAGTTTGGCGTAAGTGTCCCCTATGTCGCGCCCGACCATGGCCTTTACAAGACTCTTTTCGTCCGTCTCCGATGTTTTAAATGTCGTCATCAGCTTTCCGTCTTTCAAGACGATAATGTCGTCTGAAATCTGAAATACCTCAGCCATACGGTGCGATACATATATGATGATCTTCCCGCGCTCTTTCAGGTTCTTAATCAGGTTGAATAAAATTGTTATCTCCCCGGCTGTCAGCGGGGCGGTCGGTTCGTCGAAGGCGATGATATCCGAATCCCGCCTGTATGCTTTCATGATTTCGATCATCTGCTGATGCGCGACTGAAAGGCGCCCTACAATATCTGTCGGCTTGATCGGCAGTCCAAAAACATCAATTATTTCCTGCGTCTTCCTGCGCAGCAGCGGCTTGTTGATAAAACCAAGCTTGTTTTCATGTAGGTCGTCCAGAAAAATGTTTTCCATCACGCTCATTGCAGTCATAAGCTGGCGTTCCTGATAAATCACGCTGATGCTCGATTTAATGGATTGATACGGCGAGGCAAAGCTCTTCACCTCACCGTTTATGTACACATGCCCCTCGTCCGGCTGATAGTCGCCGCTCAGTATCTTAAGCAGCGTGCTCTTTCCGGCGCCGTTCTCTCCCATCAAAGCGCAAACTCTGCCCCCGTCCGCCCTGAAACTGACATTATCAAGGGCCTGTACACCTGGGAACGCTTTGCTTATATTTTTAAACTCAAGAAATTGTTCCAATTCGACCACCCGCCTGTTCAGTTTCTTTTACTTTTTCCACGCCGCCGCCTAGATCACGCCTTCGCGCTCTTGGGGTATCCGTCCCGATCGGTCTGCGATTTCTAATAAAGTCAAGCGTCAGCGCAAGAAGGAGGAGAATACCCGAGGCAACGTCCTGCCAATAAGACGTGACGCGCATGATCGTCAGCCCGTTGTTAAAGCCGTTGATAATGAGCAGCCCCAGGAAGCAGCCCAGCATATTGCCCGAACCTCCGCCGAAAGATATTCCGCCGAATATTACTGCAGTTACTGCCGGGAAGGAATAACTGTTCGTACCGGTCAGGTCACCTGTTTTCAAGCGCGCGGCAAAGATCATACCAGCTAAAGCACCCAGCATGCCGCTGTTGGCAAAAAGGATATAGGAAAGCCTTTCAGGATTAAGACCTGCTAAGCGTGCGGCCTGCCTGCCGCCGCCGCAAAGGTAGATACTGCGCCCGAACTTCGTCTTTGCAAGGATAATGCCGTAAATCAGGATCACCACCAGTGATATGACAACGGCAACCGGAACGATACCCCCGATCTTGTAGGTTCCGACCCAAACTATGACCGAATCGTCGATGTTGATCGGCCTGCCGTCGGATACGATGAGTGCGACCCCCTTGGCGAGAAACGATCCGACCGCAAGCGTTGCGATAAAACTCTGAATGCGAAACTTATTAATAAGCACCGCGTTGAGTAAGCCGAAAGCAATCCCAAGCAGAAGACAAAGAACAACGACATAATACCATTGAACACCGACTTCAGTCAGAAGCTTTGCCATCAGGGCTCCCGCGGCTGTACCCACATAACCGGGTGACAGGTCAAACTCACCTAACAGGATTGGCATGGCCACCCCGACAGCAAACAGGATATAAAGCACCATGGAGTTCAGGATGCTCGTGATATTCCTGACGCTCAGGTAGGAGTGTTTCGGTGAAACATACCAAAAGAAAAGCACGATCACAAATAGTATGGCAACTAAAGTGATTGTTTTAGATCTCAAAAGTTTTCTGAACCTTCCGGCATTAGCCATAGAATTCTCCTCCGCACGTTTTACTGAGTATACACTTACAGACCAAAGTTTTCAGCATTGTATCTGTCGATTTCGGCATTGATATATTTGTCGCCTTGAGGATAGATCGTTCCGGGGCCGCCGTAAGTGATACATGGTATGAAGTTGCCGTTCGGGCAATAGGTTTCAAGAGCGCGGCGTGTTTCAGCCCGGATCTCATCTTCAGAAGAATCGGCTCGGTCGACTATTGCCGCATCTATTCCACCCATCAATGCCATGCGCCCGTCCAGTTGTTTTTGCAGCTTCACAATATCATTCTGAGGCAGCACACCCTGCCAGACGTCGATATGTAACTCAACCATATCCTCTACTATCTGCTCACAGAAGGAATCGGCGTGGTGTTCGATAATGACGCCGCGGTCATGTGCATACCCATAGGATTTTGCGTACTGAGGCTTGATGAATTCGCGCCAAAGCTCCGGTTGTATGAAAAGATTATTCTTGCTGCCCCAGTCGTCGTGCGAATGGAGAACGTCCGGGCGGACATGATCGATAATCAGCTTCATCCCGTTATATCGGTATTCGCCGATTGCTTGGCAAAGATCCTTCATGGCCTCCGGCTCAGTCATGAAATTTATAAACATATCTTCAAATCCCATCAGGAAGTGCAAGCGCTCAAAAACCCCGGTAGGGGCGAACACCATTACCAGTTCATTCTCCCGGTCAACATCGTTAACCCGTTTCAAATACGGCTCCCAAAGCTCATCCTGTGAGCAGTTTGCAATCAGATCCGGAACTTTCACGAAGTCCCGCCAGCATGTGATATCTTTTATTACCTTGTTTTGCGCCGTCACGTGCGGCATGGCGGCCGGCACGCCCTCAGGCCAGATGATCTCCGTCCCCCACAGGTCCTTCGCTGGAGGCATACCGGCATAACGCTGCCCGCGAACAAACTGGGATACGGGATCACCGGGCAGGAATGCGGTCCCTTCAAATTGCTTAACAATCCGGTCAGGCTTCCCGCCGCGCTTTATCGTTTCGAGAAAATTTTGCTTTGCACTGAGCATACTTCACACGTACTTTCTATTATTACTATTTTATTATAATGTGGGTGAGCATTATGGCGGTCAGGCAGTAAATATGTAGCCCGACCGCCATAACGTGATCCGATATCAGCAACTGTGTTTCATAGGGGGAAAGGACATTACTGCGATACGGTGTTTTCTAACCTACGAACACAGTTTCCAGATGCAGCCTATGACAGACCGCTTTCCTTGCGCACGAATTCGAAATAATCCTTATATGTGTCTTTTGTAACGATTTCTGTTCCGATTTCATAGAATGTCAGCTTATCAGTCGGCTTGCGGATACTGGACCAGAGCGAGTCGATCGTCTCAGTACCGTTCAATAGGGAAACAATTCCGCTCAAAGCGGGTGCCGCGTACTGATAAGGTGCGGACGCAACGCAGGAAACCCAGCAGCCCTCGTAGCCACTGTCCCACAAAGCGGTCAGGACTTCGCTGTTCACCGCCGTGATAAGGACCCTGTCCTGCATTCCGAGAGACTCGGCTGCGCGCATGGCTCCCTGTGCATATAATTCCAGACACGCGGGGATAAACCAGTACTCCACCTCCGGATGAGCCGCGAGAATCGCCGACGCCAGATTATATCCCGTTTCCTCATTGAGCCCACCTGTCACGCCGTCGGCTTCAAATATATTCGTATTGCCGGGCGCCAACTCCTGGAACATCGCTAAATTACCCTCGAAGCGGTCGTGAAAGTCTTTATTCGGCGAGAAGGTATAATTGATAAGCCCCAGCTTGGCGGTATCGATTTTTTTCCCAAAGTATTTTTCGCTGTTGTCAAAAAGCCACTTCGTCATTTCTCTGCCGATCGTGATTCCTTCCATGCCGATGCAATGGACGACTGCACTGCCGCTCTCATCGCGAACGGAGTTCAGGATGTCAATATACGGCAGGCCGGTTTCATCAAG
>JAAYBH010000051.1 GCA_012718935.1 Clostridiales bacterium | reverse complement strand
TTGAAGGGAGCTGTCCTTAGTACGAGAGGACCGGGATGGACGCACCTCTGGTGCACCAGTTGTCGTGCCAACGGCATAGCTGGGTAGCTAAGTGCGGACGAGATAAACGCTGAAAGCATCTAAGCGTGAAACTCCCCCTAAGATAAGTTCTCCCATCCTTTATGGAGTAAGGGTCGATGTAGACTACATCGTCGATAGGTCGGAGGTGTACGCACGGTAACGTGTTTAGCTGACCGATACTAATAACCCGAGGGCTTGACCTGGAAATGCAGGCAAACAGCCTTGAGGGATGTCACAAAGGAACCAAAGGTTCCTAAGTCATTGTTCGGTTTTCAGAGTGCAAACGCTGACGCGCTTACTGCGTAAGCGCTTTGGGTCAAAATTGCTTAGTAATTTTGCCAAGGTATCTTTCACGGTGCGAACCAATTGCGATATGCACCTTTAGCTCAGTTGGTAGAGCACCTGACACCCCCACAAACGCATGCGTTTGCGGGGACCCCGTAGATTTAACATCCTCGGGGCAAGTGAATTGCCCCTGCGGCAAGGTTTTGGCTTTGCCAAAACGCTTGTGACGCCGGACTTCCGGCGATGGCTCCATCAAGGTGCCGATTACCATTTAAGAGATGAGCACCTTTAGCTCAGTTGGTAGAGCACCTGACTCTTAATCAGGGTGTCCAGGGTTCGAGTCCCTGAAGGTGTATTAACCCCTTGAGGTTAACACCCAGTGGGTCATCCAAAACTCCGCGCAACTCTACGCCAAACCAAGCGCGAAGCGCTGTTTGGCGGAGAAGAGGACGAATGACGAAGCGAGCGAGCATTGGCGTTTACGCCAATGGGAGACTTAGCGGAGTCCATGAGGACGACGGCCCGTTGGTCAAGCGGTCAAGACGGCGGCCTCTCACGCCGCAAACAGGAGTTCGATTCTCCTACGGGTCATAATAGTCTCTCTTGCGAGAGCCTATATGCAAAAATCAAAGATTTTTGCCGTCTCAGCGGGTCAAGAAAATACCCAGTAACGCCTTGACAAGAAACGCATATTGTAGTAGTATTCGGTTTACAATACCGATACGATAGATCCAAGTCCGCGAGGACAAAGTTGGTGTTGATTACGGTGAGGGTCCACCCGTTCCCATTCCGAACACGGCAGTTAAGCTCACTTGTGCCGACAATACTTGGCTGGCGACGGCCCGGGACGATAGGTAGATGCCAACACAAAAAGACGAACTCGAAAGAGTTCGTCTTTTTGTGTTGCAGATAAAATATCTTCCCGTTGCCGATGTTCCCGGTGCAGAGACGCCTCAGCCCGCAAGCCCAATCACCTTTTGAATCCTGACAGCCACAGGGTAAAGAACGGCCGCAATGACAATACTGGCGCCCCACTGGCCCATATTAAACAGAAGGTTGAACAGCGCGTATGCAGGGCCGAAGCCGGGAATGCAGATTTCATAGAGGGCATACCCCGCTGTCATGACAGCGCCGCCGATGGCGCAAGCAAGAACGTAGACCCAGAACTTCCTGTTTTTCATGATGAAGCCGGCGATCAGGCCCATCAGGCCTTTGATCAGTAGAGTCGCGGGCACGTAAACAGTATAGCCGGTGGAAAGGTCGCAGATCGCACTGCCGAGGGCGGCGGCAATCGCAGCGATGGGTCCGCCCATAAGAAACGCGGTGAAATAGATAAAGGCGTCTCCGAAATGAACGTAAGCGCCGGCTGTTCCGACGGGGATATAGGTCACCCGCGTCGCGACGAAGACGATGGCGGCCGCAATGGCTGTAAATGTGATTCTTCTGACATTGATGCTCATTCTTAATTTCCTCTCACAGGTTTACTACGTTACAAAGTAGTCCGGATTCCGTCGTAACCGGCGGTCGTTTCCGGAAATATCACTGCCGCGTTTTTTATGAATGATACCGGATCCTTCAGGGCGGGGGAATAATGCGTCAGCCACAGGGCTTTGACGCCGGCTTTTAGGGCAATCCGGGCGCTGTCGGAAAAGACCATGTGGCCCTTTTCCTCCATCTTTTCATGCATGTCCTCATCGCCGTACATGCCTTCGCATATGAGAAGATCGGCGCCGCGTGCAAAATCGGCCATTGCGTCTGTCGGCACAGTGTCGGTGATAAAGCAGACGGAGATTGGCGCGCGGACACCGTCGATCACCATCTCAGACCCGATTTCACGCCCGTCGTCCATCCGGACCGTTTTTCCCGAATGCAGCGCCTTGTAGAGCTTTTTCGGGACGCCGAGCTGTTCGGCCTTCTCCGGGTTGAAGACGGGCTTCCGCTTGAGAGACACCCGGTAGCCGAAACAGGGTATGGCGTGCTCCAGCGGCAGATATGAGACGATGATGTCGTCGTCCTCAAGATACCCCGGATCTTCGCTTCTCAGCTCGATCAGCTCCACCTGATACGGCAGCGCCGGGGCAATGATCATCAAGGCTGATACGACGGTCTTCAGCCCCTTCGGACCGATGATCGACAGCGGTGTTTTTTTGCCGTGATTACCCAGCGTTAAGAGAAAGCCCGGCAGGCCGGCAATATGATCGGCGTGAAAGTGGGTAATCAGCAGGATTTCAAGGCGGCTGATTTTACACCCGGCTTCCTTCAGTGCAATCTGCGTACCCTCGCCGCAGTCGATCAGGAGGGCTTTTCCCTGGTATTCGAGCCAGCAACAGCTCAGCCAGCGCTCCGGCAGAGGGATCATCCCGCTTGTTCCAGGCAGACAGACATCCAGCATGTAAGCCTCCTTTTTATTAAGCATGGTGAATTTATAATGATTTTATACGTAACCTTTGGCGGCGTCAATTGCCATTCCGTCAAAGCATCAAAGAAAACGGCAATATTTTCTGTTAGGATTTGTGCATTGGGATGATAAATGATATAATTTCCAAAAAAGACTGCTCAGGCAGCCGGTTTTGTCATATAAAATATGAAGGCAAACAACATGCGAATAGGGGGCGGACAGCATGGCGTTACCGATGACACGGCCGCCGATACATATGGCAGAGCGTTTTATAAAAAACAGTGATATCACAGGCTGTGGGGGGATACAGGTGTGATTGCGACAGAGAGAGCCGACGCTTTTTTAACTGACAACGGCATGCATCCGGACTGCGTTGATTTTGAGAAATGCAAAAACGCGTTTGTTTCCGATATGACGAACGGACTGGAGGGGAAACCGTCGTCTCTTTTGATGATACCGGCATTTCTGTCGGCGGACGGGCAGGCGGCGGAGGGTGAAACGGCTATTGCCGTCGATATCGGGGGCACCAACCTCAGAATAGCCCTGACGCGGTTTTATAAGGGCGCCATTGAGATTCTTGATGCAGACGAATCACCGGTGCCGGGCTTGCAAAATGAAATAACAAAAGAAGCATTTTTTTATGAAATCGCCGAACGGCTCCTGCCGGTGGTCCATGAGAGCAGACGGATCGGCGTCTGCTTTTCCCATGCGGCTGAGATTTTACCCAACAGAGACGGACGGCTGATCTCCTTCAGCAAGGAGATCAGAGTGACGGGCGCTGAAGGTATGGAAATTACAAGGGAGCTGTCGCAGACGCTCTTTCGTATGGGAATACGCGATAAAAAGAATTATGTCCTGCTCAATGACACGACGGCTGTCCTGCTGAGCGGCGCGGCAGCCTCAGCGGGGGAGGCGTGCGATGGCTGCATCGGCTTCGTACTCGGCACGGGCATGAACCTTTGCTATACCGAGAAAACCCCGGAGATCAAAAAGCTGAAGGACGGTTATGACGGCGATACGATGATCATCAACACCGAATCCGGCTACTTCACCCGCGTCCCCGGCGGCGTCATTGACATGGAGCTGGACAGCCTGACAGCCAATCCGGGCACGCACCTTCTGGAAAAAAGTACGAGCGGCCGTTATCTTGGACAGCTGATCCTGCTGACGCTCAAAAAAGCGGCGTCCGAAGGGGTGCTTTCAAGCGCAGTGGGCGAAGAGATTCAGGCGCTTAAGGAGCTGTCGCTGTCCGATATCAGCGACTTCCTGTCTGACATGCGGGGTGGCAGCCCGCTGTCATGCTTGATCAAAGAAGAAGATGAAAGGACGGTGCTGACTGTTATTGCCGACAGGCTTATTGAGCGCTGCGCGAAGCTGTCCGTTATGTCGGTTGCCGCCGTTATGGAAAAGACCGATACGGGGCGCAGGCCGGATAAGCCTGTTATTATTATCGCGGAGGGATCAACGTTCCATAAGCTTTTTTCGTTCAAGGAAAAATTCGGCGAATATATGCGCCTGTATATCAATGAGAGGCAAAGGAGATACTGCCGTGTGGAGAAAGTCGAGAACGCCACGCTCCTGGGCAGCTCCTTTGCCGCCCTGATTAACTGAATATGAATCCCTTTTTGGTTTGACAAAGCCGCCTTGCTGGTATAAACTGCCGGTAGGTTTATAATTATAAACCAGAGGGGGTGCCGGCAATGGAAAGCCTGAAGCTGTGTGAAAGCGATTATCGGTTTATGTCGGTTGTATGGGAGAACGAGCCGCTCACCTCGGGGCGCCTTGTGATCCTCTGCGCCAATCATCTCGGTTGGAAGAAGCCGACGACATACACGGTCCTGCGAAAGCTATGCGAAAAGGGTCTTGTAAGAAACGCCGGTACCGTTGTCACGGCTCTTGTACCCAAGAAAATGGTCCAGTCCTCCGAGAGCGAAAATTTTAT
>JAAYBH010000050.1 GCA_012718935.1 Clostridiales bacterium | reverse complement strand
TTGAGGAGGGTTATGACGTCTGCGGGGTGACGCTGAAGCTTTTTTCAAACGAAGATATCGGCCTGGACAGCGTTTTAAGGACATGCTGTTCCCTCAGCGATGTGGGGGATGCCCGGAACGTCGCATACAAGCTCGATATCGACCATTATGTGTTCAATTTCGGGGACGCGTTCAACCGGGACGTTATCCGGCGTTTTGCCGACGCCTACATCGCAGGGCGAACGCCGAATCCGTGCATCGACTGCAATCGATTTATCAAGTTTGACAAGCTGCTGGAGCGCGCCCTGCTGATGGGCCGGGATTATATCGCCACTGGACATTATGTCCGGACAGCGTATGACGAAGAGACAGGGCGGTATCTGCTGAAAAAGGCGAGGGACGCCTCAAAGGACCAGACGTATGTTCTGTACGCGCTGACGCAGGAGCAGCTCAGCCGGACGCTTTTCCCCCTGGGGGGTCTGACGAAGAATGAAGTGCGTTCACTGGCGGAAACGCGCGGCCTTATTAACGCAAAAAAGCCCGACAGCCAGGACATCTGCTTTGTGCCGGACGGTGATTACGCTGCGTTTATCGAAGATGTGCTGGGATACAAGAGCGAACCGGGCGACTTTGTTGACAGCGCCGGGAAGGTCCTGGGCACGCACAAGGGGCTCATCCATTACACCATCGGACAGCGGCGGGGGCTCGGTCTGAGCGCCGACAGGCCGAAATATGTGCTCGGCAAGGACGTTGGGACAAATACCGTTATTATCGGAAATGAAGAGGAGCTGTATCGTATCAGCATGTCCGTTGACAATTTGAATCTGATTTCCGTATCGCATTTAACGGAGCCAGTCCGGGCGGCCGTTAAGACGCGATACAGCCAGAAGGAGACCCAGGCGACGCTGTATCCGCCTGAGGATGGCCGGATGCTCGTTCTTTTTGACCATCCCCAGCGCGCCATAACCCCTGGCCAAGCCGCCGTCTTTTACGACGGCGACACTATCCTCGGCGGGGGGACGATTATTTAAATGAGAGCGGACGTTACCAGCACTAGAGAGCAGGAACCCCATGCTTTCTCGGTGTATAGAACAGCGCCGCGCAGTATAGTGTGCTTTTCCTGAGATAACAGCCGATCCCGATATATTTAAAATCGGGATCAAGATTATTCCGGCGATGGCCTTCAGAATTCATCCACGCTTTAACGAGCGCTGCAGGCGTTTTGAAACCGTATGCCAGATTTTCGCCAGCCGCTTTGTATTTAAGTGCGTTTTCCGCGAAAATTGTGAAACAGCGCGTTCCGTCCGGTCTTGTATGCTTAAAGAGGACAGACGCTTCCCGAGCCCTTTGATCGGCGAGGTCTTCGAGTATGCCCATCGCTTTAAGGCCGGCAGTTCCGTTTTTTTGACGTTCTGCATTGATAAGCCGGATAGTTTCCGCTTTAAACCCTTCAACCTGCGCTTCGGTTGCTTGAGAAGGCGGCGGGCCGGTTTCAGCAGATATATTGGATTCCTCATTCTTTTCAAGCATCAGTTCACCCATTTCAATTAGATTAGACTACACTACAACGTATTAAGAATATACTGATTGTGTGAATATACAGCAGGGGCAGACCTCGTGTCTGCCCCTGCTGTATATTCTGCCTGTGTTGTTTATGACCTCGGGAATCTCACCGTCATTGTCGTCCCGGCCCCCGGATTACTCAGGAGCTCAATGTCCGCGCCGTGATAATGTGCCGCGTGCTTGACGATGGATAGGCCGAGGCCCGTGCCGCCGGTATCGCGAGAGTGACTCTTGTCCACCCGGTAAAACCGCTCGAAGATTCGGCTCTGGTCCTCCTTTGGGATGCCGATACCCGTATCAGCGACGGAAAGCGCCGTACCCGCCTCGTCCGAGGATACCGTCACGCGGACCTGTCCGCCCGGCCGGTTATATTTAACCGCGTTGTCGATCAGATTATAAACGATCTCGTACAGAAGCTGACGAACGCCGCTGGCTGCGGCCTCCTCCCCTGTGACGTCGATCGTGACGCCCCGTTCGGCTGCAGATGATTTCAGCCGTCCGGCCGCATCTTCGCACAGCGCTTTGAGCTCAACGTTTTCCCTCTGCATGGCAGGGCGCATCTCGTCGATCTGTGACAGCCGGATGATATCGTCTACCAGCTCCACAAGGCGGCGCGCCTCGTCGTATACACGCCCGATGAAACGGGGCAGGTCCTCGTCGCGGACAAGGCCATTTTTCATGAGCTCGGCACTGCCCATAATGGACTGCAGCGGTGTTTTCAGCTCATGCGACACGTTCGCCGTGAATTCCCGCCGAAGCTTCTCCGTGTGGCTGCGCTCCGTAATATCGAAGGCCAGAAGGATCGTACCGACAATCTGCCCTGAGGACAGCACAGGGTTTGCTACAAATTGATATGTCCTGCCGGAAATAGCGACGGCTGTCTCGGCGCGCCTTCCCGCCGACGCCTCTTTTAAGAGCTCCTGCACCGGTATACTGCGGTCAACCGTCAGGATATCCTTGCCCACATAGTCCCTGTCGATCCTGTACAGGCGCGCGGCGCTTTTGTTGATGCTGAGGATTGTGCCGTTTTTGTTCAGGAGGATCAGGCCTTCGCTCATGCTGCCGGTAATCGCGGAGAATTCATCCTGCATCTTCTGCAGTTCCTCCAGCTGCGCGCCGATTTTACGATGCTGCCGTTCAAGACGCGTTAATAGCGGCGACAGCTCCGCCCAGACGTCGTTCTGAAGCGGGTCGTCCAAATTGATTTGATTGATGGGGGTGATGATTCTGCCGGTCCGCCACCGCGCGACGAGCGCCGACAGCACCGCCACGGCGGCGATAGCCAGAAGCGTCAGCGGAACAGAAGCGACGACCGTCGCATAAACGATATCCGTCGTGACGGAAGATCTGAGGATACTGCCGCCGTCAAGCCGGATGGCATGATAAAACGTCTGCCGGCCCAGGGTTTCGGACAAGCGGGACGCCTTGCCGGAGCCTGTCTCAAGCGCGTCGCGTACTTCGGGCCTGTCGAGGTGATTTTCCATTGCCGCAGGGTCTGCAAGGCTGTCAAACAGGACGGTTCCGTCGGCGGAAATCAGCGTGACGCGGATTGTGTCGGTGCTTAACCTTTTTAAGTAGCGTTCACCGGACAGCATATAGCCTTCGGCTATGATACCGGTCTCCTTTTCGACGGTCTGCGTCATATCACGGTAAAACTGCCTGTACATGACGATGAATATAAGGCACGACATCAGCAGCATCGAAATGAGCGCGGTCAGCAGAATACTGCTAAAAATCTGTCTTTTCATCACTTGGTCACCAGGCGGTAGCCGACGCCGCGGACAGTCTCAATGAGATCGCCGCACTCCCCAAGCTTCTGCCGGAGTGTCCGCATATGGACATCCACCGTTCGCGTCTCACCGTCGTAATCCATACCCCAGATATCGCTCAGGAGCTGGTCGCGCGTGAAGACAATGCCCGGATGCTCCAGCATCATGCGCAGCATCTCGTATTCCTTTAATGTGAGGGGCACCGACTCGCCGGCCGCGTACACCCGGTGCTCGTCAAGATTCATGGAGAGCCCGCCGGATTTCAGAGCGCGCGCTTCTGAGGGCGGCGCCGCACGGCGGAGCACCGCGCGTACGCGGGACACCATCTCCATCATGCCGAAGGGCTTGGCCAGATAATCGTCGGCGCCCAGATCGAGCCCCTTGATCTTGTCGTATTCCGACCCTTTGGCCGTGGCCATGATGACGGGGATATCCCTTGTTTCTGCGGCGGTTTTCAGCCGCCTGAGAATGTCGAGCCCGTCCTCGCCCGGCAGCATGATATCCAGTATGACTAGCTTCGGTGGATTTTTCCTGACAGCCTCAAGGAAGGATTTGCCGTCGGCAAAGCCCTCCGCTTCGTAGCCCGTGGATCTCAGCGTATAGACCTCTATATCGCGGATACCCTCGTCATCCTCCAGGCAGTAAATCACAGCGCTGCCTCCCCCTTATGCACGCCGGTAATGGAAAACAGCACCCATTCGGCGATATTCACCGCGTGGTCGCCGATGCGCTCGAAGTATTTGGCAATCATCAGAAGGTCGATGGCGTATTCTCCGTTGATTTGCTTCTCTTCAATGGATGTGATCAGCGACTGCTTTACTTTATTGAACAGATCATCCACCACATCGTCATAATCGATGACCTTTTGCGCCATCTCCGGGTCGCGGTTGACGTAGGCATCGACGCTGTCGGTGACCATTTTGATCGTGGCGCGGGCCATATCGCCGATGTACACGGTTTCCTCGTCGGCGCGGATGTTTGCCAGCTGAACAATTTCAGCGATGTCCGCCGCCTGGTCGCCAATGCGCTCCATATCGGTGATCAGCTTGAGGGCGGCTGAAATCTGCCTTAAGTCCCGCGCTACCGGCTGCTGGTGCAAAAGCAGCTTCATGCAGATGGATTCGATGGTCTTTTCAGAATCGTCTATTTCCGTTTCAATCTGCCTGACCTTTTTTGCCAGGGTCATATCGCCCGTTAATAGTGCTTTGACAGACAGGGCAATGGCATTTTCGCACAGCGCTCCCATGGTAATCAGCTCCTTGTTCAAAAGCGCCAGCTGCTCGTCGAATCTGCTTCTCATTATCCAAACCTCCCGGTAATATAGTCCTCTGTCCGTTTGTCCTCCGGATATGAAAACATGCGGTCGGTATCGCTGAACTCGATGACCTCGCCAAGCAAAAAGAACGCTGTTTCGTCTGAGATACGCACGGCCTGCTGCATATTATGCGTCACGATAACAATAGTATAGCTGTTTTTCAGCTCCGTCACAAGCTCTTCGATTTTCGCTGTCGAGATGGGGTCCAGCGCGCTGGTGGGCTCATCCATCAGGAGGACCTCGGGGTCTACCGCCAGAGAGCGCGCGATACAGAGCCTCTGCTGCTGACCGCCGGAGAGGCCCAGCGCCGACTTTTTGAGCCGGTCCTTGACCTCGTCCCAGATGGCGGCATCCCTCAGGCACCGCTCGACAACATCGTCCAGCTTCGCCTTGCCCCGGACACCGTGGGTGCGCGGGCCGTAGGCGATGTTGTCATAGACGCTCATGGGGAAAGGGTTCGGCTTCTGGAACACCATACCCACTCGTTTGCGCAGCAGATTCGTGTCCATACTGCCGTAGATATCTTCGCCATCCAAGAGCACCTTCCCGTCGATCCGGCAGCCCTCGACGAGGTCATTCATGCGGTTGAGCGTCTTGATAAGCGTCGACTTGCCGCAGCCGAGGGGCCGATAAAGGCCGTAATCTCCCGCTCGGGTATTTTCATATTGATATTTTTCAACGCTTGAAAGCTGCCGTAATACAGATTCAGGTTTTCTATAATGATTTTGTCCACTTAAACCTCACATTTCACGCAGTGCACATGAAAACGCAGTTTTCATATTTTTACCTGCCTATTCTTTTGGCGATGCC
>JAAYBH010000414.1 GCA_012718935.1 Clostridiales bacterium | reverse complement strand
CGGTACAAGCTGGCGGTCTACGGTCTGACGGGCTCCGCCGTTTTTCTCTTCGCCGCTTTCTACCCGGTTTTATCCGGCATCCCGGTCTCCACGTCCTATACGACATATTTTCTGCGCTGGATCCCTTCCGCCTGGCCTTTTTAATCAGGCGGCAGGATTTCATAATAAACAACACTGGAGGTGATTTTTATGATAGCCTTGGGATGCGATCACGGCGGTTTTGCCCTGATGCGCGAGGTCATCAGGTATCTCGACGAGCACAATCTGCCTTATAAGGACTTCGGCACATATACCGAGGACAGCTGCGACTATCCGGCGATCGCCGAGCCGGTCGCGCGCGCCGTCGCGGCAGGAGAATTCGAGAAGGGTATCCTGATCTGCGGCACGGGGATCGGCATGTCGATCGCCGCCAACAAAATACCCGGTATCCGGGCTGCGCTCTGTACCGACACCTTTTCTGCCGAAATGACACGGCGTCACAACGACGCCAACATTCTCGCCCTTGGCGCCCGTGTCACCGGGACCGGTCTCGCTCTTTATATCCTTGATACCTTTCTTAAGACGCCCTTCGACGGCGGACGCCATGCCCGGCGCGTTGAGATGCTAAGCGCGCTCGATAAATGCAGGTAGCCGATGAAACGTAACTATCCCAGAACTTACAGAAGCCGCCGGCCGCTGAAAATCGCTTTCACAATCCTGTTATCCCTTGTTATCGCCGCGGTCGTCCTGACGGTGTCCCTTTTCTTTGGCTTACGGCAATATGTCGTTTATGACCAAGAGGGCAATCTGCATCTTGAAATCCCCTGGCTGGAAGAGGACACGACGGATTAAACAATTCGTTACATTTTGTATCCAGTTTTATATTTAGGTAACAATCGTGTTAATAACGGCGGAGCAATTCCGCCGTTTTTCTTGTCGACGTTTTTTTATGTTATTTTTTCACTGTTTCTTCTATAATTGTGGTGGATACATAGCTTACTGTCCCAAGTTTCAACCATCTGAGTGGGGAATGCACGTTATATGAACCCTGAGTGGTAAAAGCAAAAAACTGTCTACATTGCACAACTACATGTATCTTTATCGTCTATATTGACGGCTGCCGCCTGTCACAATTACCAAACCTTAGGCATTAACGTTTCATTTCGCCACGGATTGAACTATAATAGACAGAAAAATTAACATATTGTAATTTGTTGTTACTATTGTGGGGTGAGTATATGTCCGTAAAAATTCTGCATGCAGCCGATTTTCATTTGGATTCCCCCTTTGAAGCGCTACCGGAAGAGTTGGCAACCGTTCGGCGCCGTGAGCAGCGCGATCTCCTGGAGAGACTTGCCGATTTGACGGAGCAGGAAGATGTGCAGCTGGTTCTGCTCTCCGGCGACCTGCTTGACAGCGGCACATCGTATTACGAGACCCAGGACGTGCTGTTCCGCGCATTTTCACGCATGAAAGCGGAAATTTTCATATCGCCCGGCAACCACGATTTCTATTCTCCGAAATCGCCCTATGCTTATGTCAGATTCCCGGAGAATGTGCATATCTTCACGTCGCCCCTCATCGGCAGCGTCGAGCTGACGCATCTGGGCTGCCGCGTCTGGGGGGCGGGCTTCAACGGCCAGTACAGCAGGCCGCTCCTGAACGGCTTCGTATCGCCCGAAGATAACATAATCAATATGATGGTCCTGCACGGCGACACCGGCGGCGGCGTCTACAATCACATACGCGAAGCCGAAATCATCGCGTCAAAGCTCGATTATCTGGCGCTGGGGCATATCCATTCCTTCAGCGGCATCCGGCAGGCCGGTAAAACAACCTACGCCTACCCGGGCTGTCCGGAGGGACGCGGTTTTGATGAGACAGGCGAAAAGGGTGTCATCATCGGAAGTGTTTCTAAAACGGGCTGCGACCTCCGCTTCATGCCGCTGGACGGCAGAAAATATCGAATACTCCCCGTCGACCTGACCGGCGCGGACGATGCGCTCAGCGCCGTCACCTCATCCCTCCCCTGGAACACAGAACGGGATATCTGCAGGCTCATCCTCCGTGGGACGGTAGACGGCGTGGTTGACGTCGGGTTTATTAAAGACAGCCTTTCCGGCCGCTTTTTCCACCTGACGGTCCAGGACGCCACACGGCCAGCTTATGATATATGGGCCCAGTCCGGAGACGACACGCTGCGCGGCATCTTTCTCCGCAGCCTGAAGGAGAAATACGACGCTGCCGACGAAACCGAACAGAACGCCATTATCAGCGCCGTCCGTTACGGTCTTTCCGCTCTTGATAACGCAGAGGAGTACGCGGTATGATCATAAAACGTTTATCGGCTTCCTTCGGAAGGCTCAAAAACGATTCGCTGGACCTCCGGGACGGCTTGAATATCATTGAAGCCCCCAACGAGTCGGGCAAGTCCACCTGGTGCGCTTTTATCAAGGTAATGCTTTACGGCATCCGCACGTCCGACCGTGACAAGCAGGGCTATCTCTCCGATAAAACGCGTTACCGCCCGTGGAGCGGCATGCCCATGGAGGGCGCTATGGACATCGAAGCAGACGGCGTCATGCTAACAATTGAGAGAAAATCAGACGGAAAGCTTCCCATGCGGGATTTTACCGCAGTACATACGGGAACAGCCGAACCGTATGACGGTCTGCACCCTGATACGGCCGGTGAAACGCTCTTAGGCGTCAGCGAAGCCGTTTTCGAGCGCAGTGCATTCATATCCCAGGCCGGCATCAAGGTCAGCCAGACACCCGAACTGGAAAAGCGCATCTCCTCCCTTGTCACCACGGGTGACGAGACCTCATCCTATACCGAGGCAGACGAACGGCTGCGCCTCTGGCTCCGACGGCGCCGTTTTAATAAATCGGGAACGATTCCGGCGCTGGAGGAGAAGCTGGCATTAATCAATCGTAAGCTTGCCCATATCGAATCCTTCCTGGACGAAACCGCTTCCATGCGGCTTGAGATGGAACATCTGAAAAAACGTCAGGGGGAATTTATTGAGGAAGCCGCCGCCTGGGACAGGTATGACGCGCTGCTGTCCCTGCGTGAGGCGCAGAAGAATGTTGAGCGCACGAAGGCCGCGTATGGTGAAATCCACCGCGAGCTGACGAAAAACGGCCCCGCTCCGACGGAGGCCGATTTGTCCGGTATCCGGGGCGACCTGAAAGCCCTGGAGCCTCTCAAGACGATGCTCTCCGTGGAGCAGCAGCGCCTGAAGGATGCCGAAGCGCACCGCGAAAAAATATTCAGCACCAAAAAGGCTTCGGTATTTGAAGACACCGACGGCGCGCTTGCCGTTCAGAAGGCCTCATCCCTTGAGGAGATCATCAGGAAAAACTCCCTGCGGGATTTTCGGGCCTTCATCTGGCTGATCCTCGCCGTCATCGCCGCTCTCGTCGCTGTTTTTTACACTGCCGTGGCGCCGCAGCTCACCGCAATCCGGCCGGCAGCTGCTGTCGTGTCGGTTATCTGCGCCGTCAGCTTCCTGTGGCGCGCCATCAAGCACCGTGCATACAGGAAGGAGCTGTCCGGGCATCTGTCCCTGTATCATGCCAGCTCCGTGGCCGAACTGGAAGACCTGTACAAGGAGGATATCAGGCTGGCGGGAGAGCTGGCGGAAGCGGAACGTGAAGTCGCAGCCGCCGGGAGATCCGTTTCCTCGGCTTCGGCCATGTGCGACACCATCTTTGAAAATCTACGGAGAAAGCTAAATACCGTCTCTCCCGGCGCCGCGCCCGGGAACATTGAAGCGGCGCTCAACCGTGTCGAGGCGCTTCTCCAAAAACTCACCGCTGCGAAAGCGGAGATTCAGGCGGCGGAAAGCTATGCTGGGGTTTTACAGGCGTCTTCCGCCGCCGGCGGCAACGAGGGCGGCGCGACCGCTCCCGGGAGCTCCCGTCAGGAAATCAGCTCCAGCCTCGCCCAGCTCGAAGCACAGCTGGAAGATCTGACAAACCGTTATAATATGGCGCTTGGCGAGATCCGTGCCATCGGCGATCCTGTCGTTCTGGGCAGTGAGAAAAACGGCGTTGAGACGGAACTCGCGGCGCAGAGGGCACAATATGCAGCGCTGACCCTCGCCATTGAGACACTTAAAGACGCCAACGACGAGTTGCAGACGCGATTCTCTCCGCTATTGAGCGAAACGGCAGGCCGCATCATACGCCGTCTGACTGGCGGACGGTACGAGAAGCTCACCTTCGACAAAACCCTCGACGCCAACGCTAAAACCGCCGACGAGACGGTCAGCCGCAATATATTGTCTCTGAGCGCCGGAACCGCCGACCAGATATACCTCGCTCTCCGGCTGGCAGTCTGCGCACTCGTTCTGCCCGCGGAAAACCGCTGTCCGCTGATTCTTGACGATGCGCTGGCAAACTTTGACGACGATCGCGCCGCCCTTGCTCTTGATTATCTGAAGGAATTGGCAGGCGAGCGTCAGATCCTGCTTTTTACGTGCCACAAAAGAGAAGCCGCTTATTTTGGAGCAAGCGGTGATGTAAATATCCTCAGACTCAAATAATCCGTCGCGTTATAACAGGCATTACCGGGATCTCGGGCCTGCCCGAAATATGAAATCCCGTATGCATATTTTTATTAAGAAGGATAGTATTGAAATTATGAAAAAGCGACTACTCCTGTCAGGCCTTGTCGTGATCCTGCTGATATCGGCGAACCCGATAGCCGAGGCGATCGACAGCGGCCCTGACACCACCCGGAATGAGGTTGCGATTTTTATCGACGGCCAGCCGCCGGATCGGAGCATTCCATCATTCCTGCTCGACTCCACAACGTATGTTTCTATCTCCGAGTTTTCATCGTCAATGGGCGCCGACAGTGTCACCCAGGAAAACGGCGCCATCGAGGTTCTCGCTCCCGGCCTGACTATTCAGGCGACCGCCGGCACATTGTATCTGGTTGCCAACGGAAGGTATCTTTTTATCCCCAACGGCTGTATTCTCGTTGACAACAGCGTGATGGCGCCGATCCGGGTCCTGTGCAAAGCCTTTGACGCGGCTGTCGAATGGGACGGCGCAGCGTACAGCATCAACATCACAAAGGGCGCCGGCGCCATTCTGCCGGGCAGCGAATTTTACGACGAAACCGATCTTTACTGGATGTCCCGCATCATCAACGCCGAGGCGGGCGGCGAGAGCTTCATCGGCAAAATCGCCGTGGGCGGCGTTGTCATGAACAGAATAAAATCCCCCGAATTTCCCGATACAGTCTACAGCGTCGTCTTTGACAGGCGATATGGCATCCAATTCACACCCGCGTACACCGGCGCGATTTACAACAGACCCTCGGAGGAATGTGTCCTGGCGGCGAAAATCGCCCTGGACGGCGGCAACACGGCAGGTGAAAGCCTCTACTTTGCTTCCACCACCCGCTGCTGGGCCAACAGAAACAGACCTTACGCTATGAAGATCGGAAACCACAATTTCTACGCGTAAGGCTTTAGAAAGGAAAAATACGGGATAAAGCCGGTTAAATAAAAAACTGCTGTTGATAAAAGGTTCTTCGCCGCCGGCGAAGAACCTTTTTATAACCTCTAGAGTTTCTTTTTCAGTTCAAACAGGAGATTCAGCGCTTCCAGCGGCGTCAGGGTGTTCAAATCGGTATTGCGGAGCCGTTCTGCGATTTCGCCGCCGCTCATATCCATGAGCGATATCTGGTCGCTTTCGGCAGGCGCCGGATGAGGCTTCCCGGCGCTGCGCCCCTCTTCAAGCAGGGCCAGTACGGCTTTTGCTCGCTTGATGACGCTGTCGGGGATGCCGGCCAGGCCGGCCACCTCGATCCCGTAGCTGTCGTCGGCTCCACCGGGGATGATTTTCCGGAGAAAAATGATGTCTCCCCCGCGCTTTTTTGCTGAAATATTGTAGTTTTTGATGCCCGGCGACTCGTTTTCCAGAGCCGTCAGCTCGTGGTAGTGGGTGGAGAACAGCGTCTTGGCGCCGAGCTTTTTCTTGTCCGAGCAGTATTCCAGAACGGCGCGCGCGATGGCCATGCCGTCAAAGGTCGATGTGCCGCGCCCGATCTCATCCAGAATCAAAAGACTCCTGGACGTGGCGTTTGAGAGGATTTCCGCCACCTCGGTCATCTCCACCATGAAGGTCGATTTCCCCGCCGACAGGTCGTCCGACGCGCCGATGCGGGTGAAGACCCTGTCCACGATGCCGATCCGCGCGGCGCGGGCCGGCACAAAGGAGCCCATCTGGGCCAGAAGGACAATGAGCGCCGTCTGGCGCATATAGGTGGACTTTCCCGCCATGTTGGGGCCAGTGATGATGAGCGTGCGCGCCGCGTCCGTGTCCATCAGCGTGTCGTTGGGTACAAAGAGCGTTTCCGTCTGCATCTTTTCAACGACGGGGTGCCGCCCGTCCCGGATATCGATGACGCCGGAGAGATCCACCTCCGGCATGCAGTAGTTGTTTTTCGCCGCCGTCTCGGCCAGCGAGCAGAGCACATCGAAGGACGCTATGGAAAAGGCTGCCGCCTGGATGCGCGCGACCTCACCGGCGATCTGCTCCCGGAGCTCTGTAAACAGTCTGTATTCAAGGGCGCATAAACGGTCCTTCGCCGTCAGAAGCGTCGTCTCCAGCTCCTTGAGCTCCTGGGTGATGAACCGCTCGCAGTTGGAAAGGGTCTGTTTCCGGATATAGCCCTCAGGCACGTCCTCCGACGATGAGCGGGGAATTTCTATGTAATAGCCGAATACCTTGTTATAGCCGACCTTGAGCTTCTTCCCGGTCCGTTCGCGCTCTTTTGCTTCAATAGCGGCCATCGCGCCGGTGCTGTCCTTTAAAAGCCCCCGCAGATAATCCGCTTCCTCATTGACGCCTGCTCGGATGAAACCGCCCTCTCGGACGGAAAAGGGCGGGTCGTCCTCAATCGTATTGCCGATGAGGGCTCCGACATCCTGCAGATCATCGATCTTTTTAAGCTCCGTCAGGAGGCTTGATTTCATCGGTGCCAGGAGCGACAGGATTTTCGGCAGCTGCATGATCGAATACTGAAGCGCCTTCAGGTCGCGGCAATTGGCGTTCCCATAGACTATTTTACCGATGAGGCGCTCCATGTCACCCACATCGCGCATTTGAAGCAGGAGCTCCGACCGCGCAACCGTCTCGGAATACAGCTCGTTGACGGCACTCTGCCGTCTTTTGATCTCGGCTGTCGCCACAAGCGGACGCAGGACCCAGGACCGGAGCAGCCGCCTGCCCATGGGCGTCTTCGTCTTGTCGAGCACCCAGAGAAGGCTCCCCCTTTTTTCGCCCGTCCGCGACGATGCGGCAAGCTCCAGGCTGCGAATCGTCTGGAGATCCAGCTCCATATGCCTGCCGCCCGTATTGACGCGAAGGCTGCCCAGATGCGACAGGTCTGTTTTCTGGGTCTCCGAGAGATAGGAGAGGAGCGCGCCAACGGCACAGATTGCCGCCGGGCTCTCGCCGATCCCCAGGGTGTCGGGGCTCTCCGAGCCGAACTGCCCGGTGATGCGCATCGTCGCCTGCATGAAATCAAAACGCGCGTCGTCGTTTTCCATAAGGCAGCCGAGCTTGTCCGTCAGCAGGCCTGTTATTTCCTTCCGCTCCTGCGCGCCGGTATTCAGGACGGCTTCCACCGGCGAAAACGCAGCCAACTCATTTAAAAGATGGCCCACATCCCCGCCGTCGTAAAAAGAAACGCATACTTCTCCCGTTGATAAATCCGCAAAACAGACGGCATTGTCGGAGACGCCGGCATATACCGCACAGAGGTAGTTTGATTTGCCCTCATCCAGCATGGAGGTCTCAATGAGGGTCCCCGGTGTGATGACGCG
>JAAYBH010000413.1 GCA_012718935.1 Clostridiales bacterium | reverse complement strand
CGGCCAGTTGGTTTTATCCGTGAAAAGCCCCATGAGGCTTGTCGTCAGCGCCATACCGGAGGTCCGCGCGGACAAAAAGCCGCCGATAATCATGCCGATGATGAAGATAAAACGCCAGTTGAATTTGTTTTTAAAGGTATCGCTATTCAGCCACCGCAGCTTTGTTTTCGGCAGAATGAGCTTTAAAAAATTGCCGTAGCCGGTGGACACGCCCATTGCCGTATTCAGAAAATAATACATCAGCGGGACGAGCAGGCCGATGCAGATGCCGCCCAGCCACCAGGGCCAGAGCTCAACGAAGAGGGAGTGCACAATATTCATATTCACCCTCCTTGACGGTTTGATAACCGAGATTGATCCAGGCGGTCGTCCCGCCGATGACGTTTATGACGTTTTTAGCGCCGCTGAGATTGAGCATCAGGCTGCTCGCAAGTAGCGACCGGTTCCCCGAATTGCAGATGAAGGCCACGGGCTTGTTTCCTATCAGGTTCTGATACTGCTTGCGTACATCGGGCGCCGGGATATGGACGGTGCACTTGATATGCCCGCTGTCCCATTCGCTTTTGAGACGTGTATCCACTAGGTAGATTTCACCCTTTTCAAACCGCTCCCGCGCCTCAAAAACCGAGATGCTTTCGAGCCGCGCCGTTTCAAGGCCGCTGGCGGCATAAGCCCCCATCCCGCCCTCCAGATAGCCCGCCACATTGTCCAAACCGACGTTATACAGAGCCCTCAG
Source organism: Clostridiales bacterium (assembly GCA_012718935.1). Classification (GTDB taxonomy): domain Bacteria; phylum Bacillota; class Clostridia; order Oscillospirales; family Oscillospiraceae; genus Sporobacter. The sequence goes on along the minus strand of JAAYBH010000413.1, from coordinate 4,865 downwards.
AACGGCGGGCATGTCGTTTTGTGATTCGAGCACCAGCAGCAGCGGCTTGTCCGGAGGCAGGACCCAACCGGAGAAGGTGGCGAAGTTGCCCTTGAGGCTGAGGCCGTACGCACCGGGGACGTGCGCAGCGGCGAAACCCAGCTGATCCCGCGTATCGACCACCACATAACCGGAGCGGCTGAGCTTCTGGAATTCCTCCGGCCCATAGCCGACGGGCTTCGTCAGCTTTGATACGGCGGGCGCGCCCTTCCTGTTGATTTCGGAGCACCTGGAGAAGTGGTCCGGCGCTTCGGGCATACCCTCCAGAAAGCCCTTGATGAAATCCGCTTCCGGGTGCTTCAGAATTGCCGGGTTGTGCAGCTTTTCCGTCCCGATTGTCGACGACAGCTTTGAGGACAGGGCCTTGCCGCAGAGAGAGCCGGCCCCGTGGGCGGGGTACAGCTCGATATTGTCCGGCAGATGCTCCAGCCGGCGAAGGCTTTTGTACAGCTTTGACGCCAGCTCCTCCTTGATATCGGGGAAAAGGTCGGGCCGCCCCGCGTCTCCCACCAGGAGCGTATCTCCCGTAAAGGCCAGCGCCGGCTCCTTACCCCTTTCAAGGTCCGACACGATATAAACCGAGCAGTCGGGCGTATGGCCCGGCGTGTCCAGCATTTTAAAAAGCAGCGTGTCGATGACGAATTCCTCATCATCTTCTACGGCATAATGCTCAAATTGTGCGTTGGCCTGTTTTGTGATGTAAATAGTCGCCCCCGTCAGCTCCCGCAGCTCCACATGCCCCGATACGAAATCGGCGTTCAGATGCGTTTCGATAATGCCCCGGATGGGGAGCCCGAAGGATTTTGCGATGTCGAGGTAGGGCTTGACGTCACGCATGGGGTCCACGACGACACAGGCGTTTTTACCGCCGATGACGTAGGAGCACTGCGCGAGCCCCGGGGTATAGATCTGCTTGAATTCCATGAAATACGCCTCCTTTAATTTTGATTTTCAGCGCCAAACGGCATAGATGACAAGCGTCGACAGGATGCCGGCCAGCAGCACCACGACGGCGCCCGTTTTCATAAAGCTCTTTTTCGAAAATTCCATACTGCTCGAGACGACCAGCGTTGCCTGATGCGTCGGCAGCATCACGCCGAGGCTGGCCCCCGCGGCAACAGCCATTAAAAGCGCGTCGGGATTAACCGTGAGGCCGCCAGCCCGTGAGAGCTCAATCGCCACCGGCGCCATTAAGACGGCCGAGACGGAATTGTCGAGGATATTGGCGAACAGGGCTGTGATAAACAGAAAAATGAGGATCAGCCAGAAGGGGGGGAGCGCCTCAAACATCGGGCGGATGGTATCGATGGCTGCGCCCAGCGCGCCGGTCTCCTGCAAAATGCCGGAAATGCCGAACATGCTGCCCAGAAATAGCACGACGGGCAGATTGATGCTCTCGAGCGCGTTTTTATAGGACAAGACCCGGGTCGCCAGCCATAGCATGACGACGATGCCGAACCCGACGGACGGATGCAGGATGCCCGCTCCTGTCAGCAGGATGGCGGCCAGCAGCGGCAGAAGCACGAGCAGGCTTTTTATAAGGCTGCGTCCGGCCGTTATCTCCGGCACCTCGCTATGCTCCTCCTGTATTTGACTGTTATGCTCGACGTTCTTTTGCCCGATGGGGTCAAGCCCGCAGACGCGGCAGAGAAAAACGACGAGGATGCCCGTTCCCAAAATGACCAGCCCGTGGAGCGAAAAATCAAACATTCTGAAGGGCGCCCCGAAGGCGCTCTGCCTGTAAGTTGAGACGATCAGGTTCGACGCGGTGCCGATAAGCGTCAGCGACCCGCCGAGAATCGACGCGAATGCAATCGGCATACCGAAGGCGGAAGCCGGCACATTGGCCCTTTTCGCCATTCTTTGGGCGGTGGGCAGCGTCACGCCCACGGCGCCCACGTTGTTCATGAGTGCCGATATGAGCCCGGTCGTCAGGAAAACAGCGAGTATTTGGTTTTTCGGTTTATGTATCCGGCCGGCGATTTTTCTGCCGAGGCCGGACAGGATACCGGACTCCACAATGCCGGCGCTCATCACCAGCACCGTGGCCACCGTAAACAGCGCCGGCGAGGCAAAACCCGAAAAAAGACCGGAGGACCCGCTGAGTCCCAGAAGCCCCAGCAGCAGAAGCCCGCCGAACGCCGGGATTTCATAGCGAACCTTTCCAGATACGATTGAAAGCAGCACCGCCGTCAACACCAGCCATGCCGCCGTCTGCTCCCAACCGGACAGGATACCGATAACACCCACCTCCAATCATTTCTGTTAACACAACTGTACCATATGACAAAGTAAAACGCCATATCCTTCGCACGTTTCGTCATAAAGCCGAAGCAAATAGCAGCCGCCGGTTTTACCGGCGGTCTTGCTTTAACCCTATAAGGGTCTGTTGCCAGCGGCCCCTCAAAGGGCACGCTGTTCCGCCAACCGCTCACGACGCTCTAACGGGGCTGTTGCACTAAGATAGCCCAAGAAAAAACAAAAAACGGCAACTGGCAGTAGCCAGGAGCCGTTTTTTGTTGTAAAATAATGTATGTGACAACAATCAAATTACAGCCAGATTATACATCTAACGGGAGTGTATATCAACTGGCAATTCCGATGGACATAGGCGAAATGATCCCGGCAGATGATTCGGTACGGTTACTCGACGCGGCGTTTGAAAGGATGGATTACACAAAACTGTATGCCGCGTACTCCAGATACGGGAGAATAGAGACGTCACCGAAGAATCTGTTTAAAGTCATGATATATGGAGGAATGAACGGGCGTCATTCAAGCCGGCAGATGGAACAGTCCTGCCGGCGGGACGTAAACTTCATGTATCTGCTGGGGCGGGAGCCCGCGCCGGACCACGCGACGATCGCGCGATTTCGAAGTGAGCGGCTGACAGGAGTGATAGACGATCTGTTTGATCAGTTCATAGGACTGCTGGCTGTGATGGGCGAGCTGTCGCTGGAGAGCGCCTTCGTCGACGGGACGAAACTTGAAGCCAATGCGAACCGGTACAGCTTCGTCTGGAAGAAAACGACGCAGAAGAACGAAGTGAAAATGCAGGAGAAGATGAGAACTGAGCTGCCGAAACTGGCATCAGAGTTTAGCCTGCGATTTCATGTCGGCGATAAGATCCGGGCGAGGGACCTGAAGAAGCTGAGGAAGCGGCTGAAAACAAAGCAAGCAGAAAAGGGTGTAGTATTTGTCCATGGTAAAGGACAACATAAGCCGCCCTTGCAGAAGGCGATTGAGACAGTAGACGAGTATCTGAAGCGCCAGAAGCAGTATGATGACTACAACCATAGCTTTAGGGACAGGAACAGCTTTTCGAAGACAGACAGGGACGCGACCTTCATGCGGATGAAGGAAGACCACATGAAAAACGGCCAGCTGAAGCCTGGGTACAACGTGACCGCGGCGGTGGACTCGGAGTATATCGTGGCTGCAATGCTTTCATCCGAGCAGAGCGACAGCCGGACACTTATCCCGATGCTGGAAAAGCTGAAATGGCTTGGCTATACGAAGCCTGTAGCAGATGCCGGATTTGAGAGTGAGGAAAACTACACCTATTGCGAGGAAAACGGACAAATGGCATTTATCAAGCCGGCGAATCACGATGCTGCTCAGACGAAGAAATACAGGACGGATATCGGCAAACGAGAGAACATGCCGTATGACGCCGAGAGCGACAGCTACCTCTGCCATGCGGGGCACCGGATTCAGGCAGCTTACGAGAAGAACACAAAGTCAAAGGCCGGGTATCCTATTGTGACGACTGTATACGCATGTACCGAGTGCTCAGGTTGTCCACATAAGGAAAAGTGCATCAAGAAAGGCAGTAGCAAGGCGCCCTTGGAGGAACGCAGTAAAAATCTTCATGTCTCAAAAAACTTCCTGAGGCAGCGCGAAGAGATGGAGGCTCGCATCACCGGCGAAGAAGGCGTGCTTCTGCGGATAAACCGCTCGATCCAGGTGGAAGGCGCTTTTGGGGTACTTAAGCAGGATATGGGCTTCCGGAGATTTCTGATGCGGAGTGGCGTTAAAGTATATACGGAACTCTTACTCCTTTGCCTGGCATACAACGTCAACAAACTCCACAGCAAGATACAAAACCTCCGTTGCGGAACGTATTTGCATATTCCAAAAACAGCGTAACCTAAAATCGAAAAGTTTTCCACCGGGGAAGCGTCTTCCCCAGCGTTGCTATCCACAAAAACACGGCATCAGGCCGTGTTTTCTTTGTTTTTGGGGATCACTTGGTCATTCATCAAGTAAAAAGGGCTTGTCGCGTTGCGTTTTCGAAAAAACGTTTTGCGACAAGCCCTTTCCCGTTTATTCAACTATTTTCTTACATTTGAGCAGTAGTACTTTAGGTCGTCAGTTTTACCTGAGGCGACTGATGCATGGCAAAATTTAGAGTTGCAAAAAAATGTAGCAATATACTATGTTTGCGAAGGAAAAACAGGTGAATAGGGTGAAAATCTGTGCGCAAATTATAAGGTATGTTGAGCGTAGGTATGCCTAATCTAGGGGTAACTTAATACAGTCGCACGTTTCGATTGAATTAAGATGGTGTGTGCTAATATTCAAAATTCAAAATATGTACAAGTCTTGTATAACATTTACGTAACTGTTAAACAACTTTATACAACTTTTATATATAGCAATATCTCTAGGTTATCACACATCCTTTACGGAGAGTTTTTGTAATAAGAATTATAGATATATGTTAATATGAGTATATTTAATACTTAATACGTGTTACTTGAAGGAGGCAATAATGAAAAAGAATTTAGGTAAGAAAACCATATTACTTTTAACTGTACTGATTG
>JAAYBH010000412.1 GCA_012718935.1 Clostridiales bacterium | reverse complement strand
GACGGCGATATTGCCGTGGGCTCCGTCAAGGCCATCGAGGCGGGCGTTTTGGATTCCCCCTTCTCCATCAATATCTACCCCCGCGACCTGTGCATGGGCGCCCGCGACCTGGAAGGCGCCTGCCGGTACATCGACTACGGCAACCTGCCGATCCCGGAGGAAGTCAGAAAGTATAACGACGAGAAAATCAAAGAGCGTGAGACGTTCGAGGGTACGAAGCTAAACTTCAAGGCCTCCATGGCGGACTTCTGGTGCCTCAGTCAGGGTAAAGCCATCGGTACGTTTGATAAAGACGGCGATGATCTGGAAGACAAGCTTGAAATGAAACGCGTCCCCACCGTCGTCACCGGCACCTGCGGCGTCGACGCCCACGTCATCGGCACAAAGATCATATCCCGTTCTCTCAAGGAAAGCGGCTTCAATGTCGTCGCCCTCGGCGCTCAGACGCCGGCGGAGGAGTTCATCAAGGCCGCTCAGGAGACGGACGCCGACGCGATGATGATCACCTCCCTCTACGGCATGGCTGAAATGGACCTCCAGGGCTTCCGCGACAAGTGCGTCGAGGCCGGTATCGGCGATATCCTCCTCTACATCGGCGGCATCCTCGGCGTCGGAACGCGTGTCTTTGAAGAGGATAAAGCGACGTTTAAGAAGCTCGGCTTCGACAGGGTGTACCCGCCCGAGTCCGACGTGAAAAAATCCATCCGCGACCTGGTTGAAGATTTAACAAAGCGCGGCAAGATTTAAGCAAACCTGTAGGGCAAGAGCTCTGCTCTTGCTATGCGCAGTAAAACACAGCAAAGCCGCATGAAAATGCGGCTTTGTCATGTTAGTGACGGGCGATTGATAATTGTTTTAACATTATGATATTATTATAGGAAACTGATGAATCCCTCATTTCCTGTAGGAGGCGATGCCCACATCGCCCCGTTGATCATATTGCATCACCCCGCCGGGCCGATGTGGGCATCGGCCCCTACGAGACGGGCAGAAACAGCTCGTCAATACAATTTACCCAGGGGGCATATCAATGAGCAATATCCGCATATTTATCGATTTCGGCAGCACGTTTACGAAGGCTGTCGCCTTTGATTTGGATAAAGAAGAATTAATGGCGCGGGTACAGGTGCCGTCGACGGTGGATACGGATATCTCCGTCGGGCTGCGGGAAGCGTTTGACAAGCTGGCGGGGACAGTCACGATCACGGATGAAGATGTCCGGCGTACTGTTGCCTGTTCCAGCGCGGCGGGCGGGCTCAGGATGATCTGCGTCGGGCTCGTGCCGGAATACACAACGGAGGCGGGGCGGCTGGCTGCGCTGGGCGCGGGAGCCAAGATCGTCGGGACGTTTTCCTATGAAATGACCCGGGACGAGGCGGAGGAGATCGAATGCCTGAAGCCGGATATCTTGCTACTTACCGGCGGGACAGACGGCGGCAACAAGAAGACGATTATTCATAACGCCCGAGTGTTGTCACAAATCCAGAACGGCGTCAAAAACATCATCGTGGCCGGCAACAAATCGGCCAGAAATGAAATTGAAGATATATTCAATTTATCTCACAAGAACGTGATCTACACGAAAAATGTCATGCCTGAGTTCGGAAAGCTCAATCTTGACCCGGTGAATAAAAAAATCCGCGACCTGTTCATCAGCCGCATTACGGACGCCAAGGGGATCGCCCAGGTCAGAGAGCTGATCGGCGGTGTCCTCATGCCGACGCCATTGGCTGTTTTGGAAGCGGCGAAGCTCATCGCCGACGGATCCCATGGCGAACCTGGCTTGGGTGAGCTGCTGCTGGTGGACGTGGGTGGGGCGACGACGGATGTCTATTCCGTTGCAAAGGGACTGCCGACAAAGGAGGGCGTCACAACGGCGGGGCTCCCCGAGCCCTATGCCAAAAGATCGGTGGAGGGAGATCTGGGGCTCTTCCACAACCTGGACACCCTGTCCTGCATTGCCGAACAGGAAAACGCCCTGTACGATGAGCGCAAAACGGACTTTGAATTAAAAGTCGAAAAGCTCAAGGAGGTGCTGAGCATCCCCGAAGGAGCGGACCAGACGGAATGCCAGCTGCTGCTCTCCCGCCTCGCCGTAAAAACAGCCATCGACCGGCATGTGGGCACCGTCGAGCTGGTGGTGACGCACAACGGCGAATTCTGGGTGCAGCGCGGCAAGGACATGACCCAAATTAAAACCGTCATCGGAGCCGGCGGCCCCGTGGCGTTTTCCTCTGATCCGCTGCGGGTCCTTGAAGGCGCCGTTTTCTGTGAGACTGCGTCCAATATTCTCAAGCCGAAAGCGCCGAGATTCTATCTGGACAGCAAATACATCCTCTTTGCCGTCGGATTGCTGGCCCAGTCCGACCCGGCGAAGGCGCTGCGGATTATAAAGAAGTATTTGAAACAGATATAAAGACTTAAGATGACTACCGGCGGACGATGAATATCG